>JBDQMZ010000117.1:0-13765 GCA_040261955.1 Candidatus Nanopelagicales bacterium | reverse complement strand
CCTTCTCTCCATACACACCGATCAGGCCCTGGTCCCCATTGCCACAAAGTCCCTTGCTGCCGCGGCAGGGCCCCATTTCAAGTCCATAGTAAAAAGAGCCTTTGCGGCCAAACTCCGCGTTTATGGTGAACTGGCCGTTCTTTCGCATTGTGGTGCAGGCCCTTTCAAGGGTTTGCCAAGGCCAAGAGCCGTCGGCTTCAGGCTTGGTCTTGTAGCGCGTCAGGCAGACAATATTGTCACCCTTTGTCCACTTCTTGAGATTCTTTTGGGCCGTTGCAGAAAGACTGCCGGTGAAAGTGACCGTGTCACCCGAAGGAACTTTCTGGTCCTGCACTTCCATGCATGCATAGGTTTTATCGCCCGTGTCCATTGAGCAAACGGATGACGCGGGCGCGGGTAGATCTGCAGCGCTTGCGCTGGAGACTGCCACGAATGGAATGGTCGCTGCGATCATTGTCGTAGAGGCCAAAATCGTTGTAATTTTTCTCATGGTCAAATCTTTGCACGACAATGATCAAAACAGGGGTTTCACGCAGCGATAGGAATTATGACCTCATTGCGGCGCGCGAACCAAGGTTTCCAAGGAGGGTCATAACGAGCCCAGCGAGGTTCACCCACCGAGTGATAACCCAATTCCCTCAGCCTTCCGTTGAGCTCTGCGATCCGCTTTTCAACTTCCGAATATTTCCAAGAACCCGACCATGTCGCAGCAATGCAGAGTTGTTCGGGAACATGACGCAGACTCACTCGGGAGTCTTGTGGGACAGGTAATTGCTGGAGTTCTCGCCCCTCGGGGAGCACGAAGGCAACATTCCACTCGCCGCTTGCATCACCTTGTTCTTGAATTACGGGCGAGGTCATTGCAATCTTGTTCTGGCTGATGTAACCAACAAGTGGCCCAAATGCTTTGCTGCCAACCCTGCTTGCCTCACCTGTCATGGTTACCTCAGCGATGACGCAGGGGGCATACTCCCGGATTTCAAGGCCATCGTGGCTTTCAACTACCCGATACTTTTGTTGTTCGGTCATATCGTCCCCATTCCAGGCGCATCCCACAAAGCAAACCACCGCGACACATCTGTCTCGAGAGGAAGTTCACCTGTCAGCTTGTCTCGCAGTTTCAGTTCAGCCACGTTATCGCGCACCTTGTCCCCCTGTGCAGGAACAAATGGATAGAAAGTGCCTCGCTTGTATAGATAAACAAGACCGGAAACACGACCATCTTGACCAGCAAATGGGAAGAGCGAACATAACAATTGCGGTCCAAATCCAGCTTGCACAAGGGAGCTATTTACAGCATGTGCATCGGTGACAACCGCCGATAAATCCGGTGGGTCAGACTTCACCGTTAACCAATCAAATCCGTATTCATCCGCGCTCGCCTCCACTTGAGGTCCACCGTCGGCATCTAATAACTCACGGATCTCTGCCTCAAGATCGTTGAACGCTTTACCCTCAGGCGCACGAAAACACACTCCACCAATTCCTGTTGACGTCAGTCCAAGGTCTACCTGCATGGTGATCGCAGCGGAAGGCAGCGCAAATAGTGCATCGAGATTCGGGCGAACCGGGTCCTTGCGTCCGCGAATAGCGTCGAGGAATCCCACGATCAGCGATCACCCAATTGCGCCGAGATCTTGGCAAGTTGCTCAAGGCGTTTTTCCAACGGAGGATGCGTTGCAAATATGGCTTCCATTCCAAGCCCCTTGCCACCCTTGAACGCGGGAGCAAATGCGAAGGCGCTCACCGGCTCCATCGCACGCAAGTCTTTGTCTGGGATAGCACTCATTTCACCGCTGATTTTGACCAATGCGCTAGCAAGTGCGCTCGGCTTGCCCGTAAGCATGGCTGCACCGCGATCGGCGCCAAGTTCTCTGTAGCGCGATAGTGCCCGTATTAAGAGAAATGAGATGAAATAAACGATGATGCTGACGGCCATAACTGCCATGAATACAACTGCCGTGTTCTGATCTCGACGGTCGCGCATCATGGACCCCCACATTGCGCTTCTCGTGAGAAAACCCGCAAGAATCGATGTGAATGAGGCAATCGTCATCACTGTCACGTCACGGTGAGCGACATGTGAGAGCTCATGAGCCAAAACGCCCTCGAGCTCGGCTTCATCCAATTTTTTTAAAATGCCTGTTGTCACCACGATGACTGATCGATTCGGGCTACGACCAGTCGCAAAAGCATTGGGCACCTGTGAATCAGAAATGCCAACCCGAGGCTTTTTCATGTCGGCCATCGCACAAATGCGATCGACAAGTGCATGTAGTTGTGGTGCTTGCTCGGGAGTCACTTCAACCGCGCGCATGGCTTTCATGGACAAGGAGTCTGAGAACCACCATTGGGCGAAAAGAAATCCGCCTGACAAGACAAGAACAAAGACTGCATTAATGCCAACCGCAATGAGCACTGCTGCAAGCACAACGTAGAGCAAACCCAGACCAAAAAGCGTGCCAAACATTCGAGCCGTTAGGCCTGAATCTTTGCCGTATCGAGTTGTTGCCATCGTCTTAATCATTCCTTTGTCGCGAGGGGCATAGTGACCACGTTTTCAGTGGTCACTTTCTACATGCTCCAGTCCCTATATGCATAGTGCGCTAATTTTTCCGCCAATGCAAATGGGTTCGAAAGCATGACGCAGTGATCCCCTTGCATACGGTCTGGGACGAGTCCAGCTTTGCGTGCAAAACTTTCTGCCAATGCTGGCTTGAAAGTCACATCCTGCTCAAGTAAAAGATAAGCGGCAGGTACGGTCAGGGAGTCAATGCCATGTGCTACTTCAGTCAGGTATGGCTCAAATGGCTGTGGCGTTAACTGCACATAAGCGCTCTGCGCTTGCACAGGCTCTAGGTGTGAAAAGAATCTGCGGCGAGCGTTGTCAAACGCGGGGAGAATTGTGTAGTCCCCTGACTCTTGGGCCATGTCGAAGTAGGTGCCCCGTCGATCTTCAGGGATGGAGTCAATGCCCCGTTCCCCCGTATTGAGCACCACACTCGCCAAAAAGACCAGCGCCGCCACCTTTTCGGGCCTGGCCGCCGCCACCCCCGGAATGGTTATGCCTGCGAGCGAATGCCCCACTACAACGACATTCTCGGCCTCAATGGAATCAACCATCCCGATGGTCGCGGCCACGTAGTCGTCCAGAGTGACGGTCCGACGGGGGGTTTGGTCCATTCCTGAGCCGGGGAGATCAAAAGCCGTGGACGCCACTCCAAGCGTGGCCAATTCATTGATGACATTGGACCAACACCATGCGCCATGGGAGGCCCCATGTACCAAAAGCAGATGAGCCGGAGTAGTCATCTCCATTTCGAGCACAACCTAAATCTTCGTTCTTACTCTTCGATGGCTCTTTTCTCAGCAGATCCCAGTTGATTTTTCATTGCGGCAAGTTGGGCTTCAACCTCAGAATCACTCGCCATGCGCTCAAGTTCAACCGTGATGCTGTCTTTGCTCATCCCGGATGGATCTTCGAGTGCACCTGATGCCATGAGTTCATCAATGGCTCCGGCCCTCGCCTGCATTTCGGCCGTCTTGTCTTCAGCGCGCTGCACGGCCAAACCGACATCACCGAGTTCAGAAGAAATTCCCGTGAAGGCCTCGTTGATTTTGGTCTGCGCTTCTGCTGCTGAATAGGTTGCCTTGATTGTTTCCTTGCGACTACGAAAAGCCTCCACTTTGCTTTGTAATTGCTGAGAAGCAACAACAAGTTTCTCCTCTTGCTCCTGCAACTGGGCGAGCTGGACGTTGAGGTCAGCAATCTGCTGATGCAGGCCACTGCGTCGCACCAACGCCTCACGTGCGAGGTCCTCGCGGTTTCCTGCCAGAGCCGCGCGGGCTTGCTCCTCGAGCTTGGCTTCTTGTTTTTCCAGGCCTTGAACCTGCAATTCAATTCGTTTGCGGCTCGTGGCTACATCAGCCACTCCCCTGCGCACCTTCTGAAGAAGTTCCAGTTGCTTTTCATATGAGTAATCCAGAATTTCCCGTGGATCTTCCGCCTTGTTCAAAGCCTTATTTGCTTTTGACTTGAAAATTAAGGTGAATCTCTGCCACAAGCCCATGGTCTCTCCCCTTCAATTGCCGGTCAATTCCTCGACGGAATATGACCCTAGGGTAATTGGAGCAACTAGCGGACGTCCATGGCACTAGGGCTACGCTGAGCACATCATGTTTGGATTAAAAAAGTCGAGCCCAGAAGAGCAGTCCCCTCAGCCGTCAACCAGCGAGTCGTCAGGCAAAGGTCGGCCCACCCCCACCCGCAAGGAAGCGGAGGCTGCACGCAAAGCTTCCGTGCGCCTCCCCCGTGGCACCAAGGACGGCAAAAAAGCCGCCAAAGAAGCAGATCGTGCCGCGCGAGCCCGACAACGCGAAGGCATGCTCGCTGGCGACCCACGGTACTTACCAGCCAGGGACCAGGGCCCTGCACGAGCTTTTGTTCGCGACTTCGTTGATGGTCGCTACACGGTGGCCGAGTACTTCATATTTATGGCAGTCATCGTGCTCGCACTTGGATTCATTCCGAACGTTGCGGTTCAGCAGCTGGTCTCACTCATTTTCTTTGGAGTCGCAATCCTGATCGTGGTGGACACGGTCATTCTCGTTATTCAACTCAACAGCAGGGCCAAAAAAGAATTCCCCGATAAAGCAGACCGTCGTGGGCTGACCCTCTACGCACTCATGCGGACTTTGCAATACCGCCGACTTCGCATGCCAAAACCTCGAGTCCAACGTGGACGAAAGAAAGGGAAATAGTCATGGAATTTCGTCACCTTGGGCGCAGTGGACTCAAAATCAGTGAGATCACCTACGGCAACTGGATTACCCACGGATCACAGGTCGACGATGACCTAGCAATTAAAACCATGCATGCAGCCCTTGATGCAGGGATTACAACTTTTGACACGGCAGACGTATATGCAGCCACCAAAGCAGAAGTCGTCATGGGCAAGGCTCTCAAAGGTCAGCGCCGCGAGAGTCTTGAAATTTTTACCAAGGTTTATTGGCCAACGGGAGCCGGTGTCAATGACCGCGGGCTCTCACGCAAGCACATTATGGAGTCCTGCAACGCTTCTCTCCAGCGCCTACAAACTGATTACGTCGATCTCTATCAAGCACATAGATTTGATTATGAAACACCCCTCGAAGAAACCCTGCGTGCCTTCGACGACCTGGTCCGACAAGGCAAAGTTCTCTATGTTGGAGTGAGCGAATGGAATGCTCAACAGATCAGAGATGCAGTCCGCATCGCTGCTGACATGGGGTTCGATCGCATAATCAGCAACCAGCCCCAGTACAACATGTTGTGGAGAGTCATTGAATCTGAAGTCATTCCAGCATGCGAGGAACTTGGTCTGAGCCAAATCGTTTGGTCTCCGATTGCGCAAGGTGTCCTCACCGGCAAATACAAAGCTGGACAACCTGTCCCTGAAGGCAGCCGCGCAACTGACAAAAATGGTGGCGCCGACATGGTTTCACGTTGGCTCACTGACGATGTACTTAATGCGGTAGCCAAACTGGAACCGATCGCTGCTGACATGAAACTCACCATGTCTCAACTGGCAATCGCCTGGACTCTGAGCAATCCCAATGTTGCATCGGCAATTGTTGGGGCTTCTCGCCCGGAGCAGATCACAGAGAACGCTAAGGCTGCCGGTATTACTCTCCCCGAGGATGTACTCAGCGCAATCGACTATGCACTAGGCGACCTCGTGCAGACAGACGCGGCTCTCACCGTTTCACCACAACCTCGAGCATAAAAAAATCTAGCTGAGAAAGGAAAATTCCAATGGCATGGACATGGAGCTATTCCGACCTCGATGGTGCACCAATCATTGAGCCCCAAGAGCCCTGCGTGACTTCAGGGTTTCCATCCCAGGCAGATGCTGAAGCATTTGTTAGCGACACTTGGCGCGAACTCCTTGCCGCCGGAGTGGGGTATGTAACCCTGCTCGATGGCGACCGCGAGGTTTACGGCCCGATGAATTTACGGGCCGAGTAACAAACCTGCCCGATGAATTTACGGGCCGAGTAACAAACCCGCCTGCATAAAAGTATCGGCCGTGACAGGCAACTCTTACAACTACGAAACCAATTAGCGCGTTCACGTTGACACGCGACCCCTGTCCGTGGTGAGGTACTCCTACAACTGAATCGACGTATGTGAATCTAGGGGAAGTTCGGTGAGAATCCGGCGCTGTCCCGCAACCGTGAGTCAGGAACCTGTTTACCTGATGAGTCGGAGCACCTAGCACATACGAGCGGTCACCGTCGAGGTAACGGGACGAGCGCTCAAGCGAAAGCTTGACCCTCCCTTGCTGCTGTTTGGCAAGGGTTTTTTTGGGTCTGCTTAGCGCAGGGCGTGGTCCAGCGACCACTCACCTGAAAGGACCACCATGGTCTCGAAATTATGTGCACTTTTTAAGGGCACTCGCAATACATTCATCGCAACCTGCGCCATCGCATTGTTAGTTGGCACATCGGCATCGCCTGCACAGGCAGCCAATTCAGACAAAGGGCTTTACGGGACTACTGATCCCACCTACTCGGCCGTTTACAACCAATCACTTGCCATTCTTGGACTTGATTCAATCGGCGTTGGAGCGAATCGCGCCGCCATGACATGGCTTGTAAATCAACAGTGCGCAGACGGCGGATTCCAGGCCTACCGCCCCGACACAGCTATCCCGTGTGACGCGCCAGACCCGGAAAACTTCACTGGACCCAGTACAGATCAGACGGCTCTCGCCGCATTGGCACTCAATGCGCAGGGTAAATTCGTTGAAAGCAAAAAGGCTCTCACTTGGCTCAAGCGTGTGGCCACGAAGGATGCACAAGGTCTAACGGGCTTACCCACCATCCAAGGGGGCGCACCTGATGCGATCGCGACGGCTTTGGGTTACCTGGTGATCAACGACGCAGCCCCCACTTCTGCTCTGGCCAAATCCTTGCGGGCTTACCTGTCTGCGTTGGTAACACCATGTGGTCAAGAGCGTGGAGGCGCAGCTGCTTACTCCAATGAAGTTCCAGGTGCGAATAACTCTGCAACAGCCCATGTCTATTTCGGGCTTAAGGGAAATGCACCAGTGTGGAAGGCAGGAAAACTGAAGGCGAATCCTCGATGTGGCGCCAATAAGCCCACACGAATGGGTAGTTACCTTGCCAACCAAATGTCCACCGATGGATTACTGAGTTATTACCCCTACGACGGCAACGATTTCGGCGCAACCGCAGCGACCGTTATCAGTTTGGGCATGGCTGGATATGGCAAGCAATCTGTTGCAAAGGGACTGGCGGCACTCAAGAAAAACACCAAGTCTTGGGCGCTAAAAGATTCCCAAACTAACGCTGGCGCAATTGGCTGGCTCATGATGGTGAGCAAGTCAACAGGAACCAACCCCAAGAAATTTGGCGGCGTCAACTTGGTTTCAAAGTTGCTCGCGAGCCAAAAGTAGTAGAGCTCATGCATTCTGCGTCGGCCCTGGGTTCAGCGTGGCGATCACGTCTGGCTTCCCTCGGCATTTCTTTGGGAATGGTCTTGATGATCATGGCGCCCGGGGCCGCGCAGGCAAGCACATATCGATTTTGGAACTTCTGGACCGCTGAAGATGGGGTCTGGGCC
Organism: Candidatus Nanopelagicales bacterium; assembly: GCA_040261955.1. Classification (GTDB taxonomy): domain Bacteria; phylum Actinomycetota; class Actinomycetes; order S36-B12; family S36-B12; genus UBA4592. The sequence goes on along the minus strand of JBDQMZ010000117.1, from coordinate 6,138 downwards.
TACTCACAGCTTGGACCAGCCAGCACGGTTCCACCCGATGGATCGGTTCAAGGTTGGGTGTTTGCAGCGACAGATGCCGCATCCGCTTCGGTCGCACCGAACCTAGACCCACAGGAAGCATTTGATGCGGCCTGCGCAAACACTCCTGCCCAGACGGATATGAAGCGCGTAGCAATTGTCATTGATCCCGGTGCAATAGAGATTGCGCCCGTCGGTCAGACGCCACCAGCGCTTTCATCTGTTTGTGCGGTTGCGAGTGTTGGAGCTCAGGGTTATGAATTGTTGAATTCTGTGACCGAACTGCGAACCGACAATGGATTCATTTGCGCAATTAATTCTTATCCCGCGATAGAGTGCTCAGCAGAATTCGAGCCACAGCCGATTTCAACGAGTGAGGAAGTTGTACAGGACCAGGTGCTCACTGACTCTGTCGAGGCGTCACCACCACAACCTGAACAATCCAATGCACTCGCGCCAATTTCAAGCGCCTTGGTCATTGGTCTTCTGGCTGTCGCCGGCTTCTACTACTGGCGTAGGCGAACGAGATGACCTCTCGCATGCGGCCCAGATGGCTCCACCCCATGGCATGGTGGGCTTGGGCTTTGTGTTTGGCTGCAGCGGCTACCCGAGTGACCAATCCCCTACTGCTGCTGTTGCTGATCGCAGCGGCGGCCATCGTTGTCGCGGCAAGAAAACCAGATGCTCCATGGGGTAAGTCATTCGAATTCTTCTTGATACTTGGTGGGCTCATTATCGGGATTCGTGTCGTGTTCCAAGTGATCTTCGGTGCATCAACTGGCAATACGGTTCTAGTCACACTTCCCGGAATATCCCTGCCCACCTGGATGAGCGGTTTGCGCCTCGGTGGTCCCATAACGCTCGAGTCACTATTAGGTGCTTTTTATGACGGCTTACGTCTTGCCACAATCGCGATTGTCATTGGCGCAGCTAATTCTTTGGCGTCTCCGGGAAAACTCCTCAAAGCGATGCCCGCGGCACTTTATGAGTTGGGCGTGAGCGTTGTCGTTGCATTGAGTTTCATTCCTCAACTCATCACGGACTTTGTTCGGATCAGGGATATGCGCCGACTTCGCGGGAGAAATGACCGAGGGATGCGCGGCTATGCGTCTCTGGCAATACCTGTGCTCGCTGGCGCACTCGATCGTTCGATCAATCTCGCTGCATCAATGGATTCGCGTGGCTATGGTCGCGTGAGCAATCAGTCGGCTAGCTCACGCCGATTGGTTGTGGGCTTGCTCATGACCTCGATAGTGCTCGTCATGGTCGGGCTTTATGGACTCTTCACGACAGCGGCACATCCAGTTCTTGGTCTCCCCGTAGTGTTCATAGGGCTCGTTGCCGGCGGTGCTTCACTGTGGCGCGGAAGCCGTGAGCGCGTTCGCACTGTTTACCGACCCGACCCATGGCTACTCCCTGAGTATCTGGTGACTGGCTCCGGACTGGCCGTGCTGGGAATTTTTCTCTGGGCCGAGTTCAGGGTAGGAGCAAACATCGACCTGTGGGAGCAACTGCATCCGAGCCTTGATGCATGGCCCACATTGCCGGTATGGGGAATAGCTGCATTTCTCATTGCTCTAACACCTGCCATCGCTAGTCCGCGGCCACCTTCGAACTCAAGTTCCGCAAGAAACACCAACGAAGTGGAGGCGGTGTCAGCATGATTCATTTTGATCGAGTGACATTCACTTATCCCACTTCACCTGCACCCGTACTGAGGGACATCTCCGCACATATTGCCGAGGGCGAGCTCGCGCTACTTGTCGGAGCAACAGGGAGCGGCAAGACAACCCTATTGCGGGCTATCAATGGCTTGGTTCCCCACTTTTCAGGGGGCCACTTGGCGGGCAGCGTGACCATTGATGGTCGTAGAACTCAGGATTACCCACCGCGAGAACTTGCTGATCTTGTGGGCTTTGTACCTCAGGACCCCATGAGTGGATTCGTCACGGACCTGGTCGAGGACGAACTGGCCTATTCGATGGAAAGCCTCGGAGTTGACCAGCAAACAATGCGACGAAGAGTCGAAGAGACTCTTGACCTCCTTGGTCTATCGGATCTGCGAAACCGCGCACTGCGCACATTGAGTGGTGGACAACAGCAGCGCGTTGCCATCGGTGCAGTGCTCACTGCTCACCCCAAAGTTCTTGTGTTGGACGAACCAACCTCAGCACTCGACCCTGGCGCTGCCGAAGAAGTCCTCGCGGCCTTGCATCGCTTGGTTCATGATCTTGGGGTCACGGTCGTTTTGGCTGAGCACCGACTCGAGCGCGTGGTGCAGTACGCCGACTCAATTCTTTTGCTCAAGGACGGCCAACTCAGTATTGCCAATCCCAGCTCAGCTATGGCGGATTCACCAATAGCACCACCGGTTATCCATCTCGGAAGGCTTGCCGGCTGGTCACCACTGCCCATCTCGATTCGCGATGCCCGCCGTTGTGCAGGCCCCCTGCGCAATGCACTTATTGATCAACGCCCTCGCCTGCGCGCAGTTCCTGAGTCCTCACCCGTCATTGCCACGGTCACCGATCTTGATGTTGGCTACGGGCGCACACCCGTGCTCAGCGACATTTCCCTCCAATTCAATGCTGGAGAAATCATTGCACTCATGGGTCGAAACGGTGCTGGAAAATCAACATTGCTGCGCAGTTTGATTGGACTGCAAACCCCCGAGCGCGGGACGGTTCGGCTCGGTCTCGCGGCTGAGGGAGCGAGCCACAGCGCCGATCCATCACAACTCAATTCCCGCGAGCTACTGCATCACGTGGGGCTTGTCCCCCAAGAACCCAGCGACCTGTTTGAAGCACAAGATGTTGCACAAGAGTGCAGAAACTCAGACCGAGACGCTGGCTGCGCACCCGGAACTACTCGAGCTCTGCTTGCATTAATGGCACCAGCAATTGTTGATTCAACGCACCCCCGCGATTTATCTGATGGACAACAGATGCTTTTGGCCCTCTGCATAATCGTCGCGGCAAAACCACCCCTATTGCTTCTCGACGAACCAACACGAGGACTTGATTATCCAACCAAGGCGAAATTGGTTGACATCTTGCGCGGGCTGGCTGAAACCGGTCACTGCGTCGTGATGGCAACTCATGATGTTGAACTAGTTGCAGAGCTTGCAACCCGAGTTGTCATTTTGGGTGACACCGAGGTAGTGGCAGATGGATCAACAGTTGACGTGGTTACGGGTTCCCCCATGTTTGCGCCACAGGTGGCAAAGATCCTGGCTCCACAACCGTGGCTCACGGTCGGTCAAGTTCACGACGCCCTCGCACGCTCAAATAAATTGGAAGATTTGTGACCAGCGCTATTCCCCTGGGAAAGAAGTCAGCAATAGCAATTGCACTGATAACACTGATTGGCGTTGCAAGTTTCCTATGGCCAGTCTTTGCCCCCACTGGTTCATTTGTTGTCGACCATGCCGCAGATGCGCCATTGCTTTTTGCCGTGATCATTCCTTTATTGCTCCTGCTCGTCCTGGCCCAATTGTCCGATGGTGGAATGGATGCAAAATCCATTGCACTCTTGGGCGTGCTCGCAGCAACCATCGCAGCGCTTCGACCCCTAGGTGCTGGGCTCGGCGGCATCGAACCGATTTGGGTGATATTGATTCTGGCAGGGCGAGCGCTCGGACCGGGATGTGGTTTTGTTCTTGGATCCGTATCTCTGTTCGTATCGGCCCTATTCACGGGCGGAGTAGGGCCGTGGCTGCCGTTCCAGATGCTTGCCGCCGCTTGGGTGGGCTTGGGTGCAGGACTGCTGCCCCGAGCGGCAGGTAAAAAGGAATTAGCTCTGCTCAGCGTTTATGCAGCGGGTGCAACGATCGCATTCGGATTTGTTCTGAACCTTTGGTTCTGGCCCTTCTCCTTGAACCTTCCTGAGCAGATCGCATTCACGCCGGGTGCCGACCTGGGCATCAACCTGATTGCCTGGCTGCGCTTCAACCTCGCGACATCACTCGGATTTGATCTGCCGCGTGCGGTGTTGACCGTGTTACTCATATTGATTGCGGGCAAGCCCATCCTTTTCCTGCTTCGGAGAGCATCACGCAAAGCCGCGTTCGGTGCGCCAGTGACATTCCAGCAGTTGCCGGTTGACGCCTAGCGATCCATGCCAGATGCCAGCCACCCTGACTATCCTTGCAGTGTGCCCGAAACAGTGGATCAGCTTGTTGCTCGGATAGAGCCATTTATTCCGCAGGATGTTGATGCGCATTCGGACCGGGTAACGGGAGCTCTCGCCGAACTCAACACTTGGTGGCAGCAAAGGGCATCCGGCACATTGAACGCCTTGGAAATCCAATCCCCCGTCAATACCAATATGACTGAGGGAATAGCAACAGCAAATGCAGCAATTGATAGCGGGCACAACCTTTTGTTTCTCACCGCGGACTCAAACCGAGAATCAAACCCGAACTCGAATCTCGCTCGAGCTCTCATCGGCCTATTAACGCGCAAGGATGCTTACTCGGTCTTTTTTCAGGGGACTAATCAGCAAAGCGTCAGCGACCAAGCGGCCATGGTCTCGATGGCTGATATCCGGGACCTCATGCGCGAACATCTTGAGACTCGGGGTGAGCCCCTCAAACTTTCAGCACTCGATCCTCGGATCGACTTTGTCGTTGGACTCCTTCTTGCCAGCAGTGCGCGCAAGACTCCGGTCATTACCGGTACCAATGATCATTTAGTTGGTGCGTTGATTGCCCAACGTTTATGCATGAAAGCCAGCAGTTGGTGGCGCCACGGCTCCACCTCGCCCGATCCCGCAACTTTGGCAGCCGTTGATCGCATGGGGATACCTCCCGGATTACCACTTGAGTTGAGTGACCAACTTGGCGTTGGAGCGCAAGTTAGTGTGACCTTACTCCGGGAATTCGTCGAGAACTGAATGCTATTTGGGACTCGAGTCAACAAAAGGCAGTGACGTACGTTCACATTCCAATGCTTTACCTCTGACATCAATGTAGAAACCGGAGGGATCGCTGTCCATTGCAGCAGAATCAATCAGTGCCAATGCAATACCTTGCTTGAGCAACGGTGAATAGGTACCGCTGGTCACTTCGCCGACCTTGATGGTGAGCTCGTCATCAGCGTAGACATCCATGTGCGCGCGCGGGATACCTCTGCCCACCGACTTGAGCGCCACCCTTTTGCGTGGCGCACCTGCTTCGCGCATGTGTGTCAAAGCGTCTTTGCCATGAAACTCTGGTTTTGCCCAACCGACGGACCAGCCTAAAAGTGCCTCAACAGGAGTAATGGCTGGTGAAATATCTTGACCATGCAACGGATATCCCATTTCAGTGCGGAGTAAATCTCGAGCGCCAAGTCCTGCGGGCATCCCGCCTTGCTCACCCGCTGCGTTAACCGCTGCTGTCCATAGCCGTTGGAGAACTTCATTGGGTGCAACAACCTCAAACCCGACTTCGCCCGTGTATCCGGTGCGACACACCGTCACCGGCTGCCCTGCGTAGGTAGCTTGCAAGAAACTCATGTAATCCAGGTCATTTGGAAGGCCGAGTGACGCGAGCACCTCAGGCGAGCGGGGGCCCTGGATCGCAATAATGCCGAATTCCCCATGCTCGTTTGTCACATTCAGACCGTTGGGCAACGCTTTTCGCAAGGCCTCAAAAACTTCTGAAGCATTCGCCGCATTAGGAATCACAAAAATGTCATCATCGGAAAATCTATAAATAATGAAGTCGTCGATGATTCCACCGTTGTCATTGCAAAGCATGGAGTACTGCGCCTGACCTGCAATTATCTTGCCGAGCTCGCTCGTCACCACCGCGTTCAGAGCAGAAACTGCCCCCGGACCCGTGATCCGAAGTTTGCCCATGTGCGAGACATCAAATACGCCAACCGCCGTGCGAACTGCATCATGCTCGGCAACGGCCCCCGCGTACTCGATGGGCATTTCCCAGCCACCAAAATCGGCGCATTTCGCCCCTAACGCCTCATGTTCGGAGTAGATGGCAGTGTGCTTTAGTGCATTGTCCATGCCCCCAACCCTAGACTCATGATTAGATTCGGGACATGCCTACTTCAGTTGACGCCGCAACCAAGGTCCCTTCATTCACGCTTAGTGCATCCAAGCCGCGCGAAATCGCAGCCGATG
>JBDQMZ010000010.1:0-3994 GCA_040261955.1 Candidatus Nanopelagicales bacterium | reverse complement strand
GTCATTGGCTTTTCGCAGAGGACATGTTTTCCGGCGTGAAGGGAAGCCTCAATGTAGGGGAAGTGGGCATCGTTATTGAGCGAAATGTAAACAGCTTCGACCTCAGGATCACTCAGAAGATCGTCATAGTTTGAATGAACTTTTCTCGGGTTAATCGTTGCGGCCCGCTCGGTATCCCGAGCGGCAGCTGCGAATAGTTCAATGTCGTCGCCTTCATGTACTGCGGCTGCGGTAGCTCGCTGTGCGAGCATGCCGACGCCAATGAAGCCCCAGCGAACGGGAGATGTGTCCACTTCCATGTGAAAAGTCATGTGAAGAGAATAGTTCTTTATCGCGCGAGGAGGTGAGGGACTTCAGGCATTCCATTGCGCAGTGCTGATGCTTCGGCTGCTTCCATCAATGCCACGACATCCCGTGATCCCAATGCGCTGACCTGCATGGGAGTGCCGTCAAGTAAATATGCGGCAAGTTCTTGGTGAAAGAGGTAAGGAGTTACGTCATCGAGATCAACTTGCACACGTTGGCCATCGTCTTTGTACACGAATATCTGTGCGGGGAGGTCAGCTACAGCTGGCTCAGCCGCAAGGTCCCATTCCCCGATGATTGCACCGTGAGTGCCCAGGACGTAGAACTTGGGTCTGCGCGCCGCGGCGAGGTCTGAATTTACAAAGATCGCGGTTGTGCCATTATCAAAAGTCAGGCGCACCTCAGCATGGTCGGCATTTGTCACGTGATGCCAGTGGCGCTTGTGATTGACCCCCGAGACGTGCGCGACTTTTTGGGGAAAAAGGTTCAAGATTTGATCAAGGTAGTGCGAGCCCCAGTCAAAAATTGCTCCACCGGAGACATCAGACATGGAATGCCAATAGTCGCAGGGACGCGAGTAGCCGCCAACGAAGGATTCAAAGGCAAAAGGCTCACCAATTGCGCCACTCTCAATCAAGCGCCGCATGGTGACAAAGTCCCGATCAAAGCGCCGGTTTTGATAGACAACCAGAGTGAGGTTCTTCTCAGCTGCGAGTGCAATGAGTTCATCGCATTCGGCTGCGGTCAGGGCCATGGGCTTTTCCAGCACGACATGAATTCCCCGCTGAAGTGCTTCTTTAGCCCATGAATAGTGACTATTGGGCGGAGTTGAAATCACCACAATGTCAATCAGGCCTGAGTCAAGCATGAGCGCTGCGTCGTCGAAAGCAGCGATGTCAGGCGCCAGTTCTTGGGCGGCGGCAATTCTCTCTGGATTTGTGTCGCAGACGGCCGTGAGAGTCAGACCCTCTGTTGCGGCGACTGCCTGATTGTGTTCGTGGCCAATGGCTCCGTAGGCCAATAGGCCTACGCGCAGGGGAGAGTTCATGATGAGAAAATCTACTGCAATTCCCTCGCTCCTGCACATTGGCGTGTGTGAGCTCAGATTTCTCGCTAGATTGATCCCTGAGTTTCATAATTAATTTTTCCCTTATGTGCATTGGAGACCCCGTGACTACATATTCATTAGCTGGCCGCACCGCAGTTGTGACTGGAGCATCGCGCGGAATTGGTCGTGCCATTGCCGTGTCACTTGCTCGTGAGGGTGCATCGGTCGCCCTGGTCGCTCGTAATGCGGAACTCTTGGCTGAAGTTAAAGCCGAGATTGATGCGCTCGGCGGAACCAGCCAGGTAATTGTTATGGACCTCGCGACCGAAGATGCGGCAGAAGAGCTGTCCCAAGAATTGGATTTTGATTCACTCAACATTTTGGTGAACAACGCTGGCGGAAATTCGTTTATGAGTTCTACCGAGAAAATGCGCCTCTCTGGCTGGCGCAAAACAATGAACCTGAATCTTGACTCGATTGTTGCAATCACTCAGGCACTGATTCCACGGCTGGTCAATTCGGGCAATGGCTCGGTGATCAATGTTTCTTCCGTCGCGGGACTTCGCGGCTCTCCATTCATGTCCCATTACGGCGCTGCCAAGGCAGCCTTGATCAGCTTCTCGCGCAGTTTGGCAGTTGAATTGGCAGGCCAAGGAGTGCGGGTCAATTCCCTTGTTCCCGGTTGGATTGAGACAGACCTGACCGACTTCCTGCGCACCACTAAAGAGTCCGAGCAAGGGGCGCTCTCCAGGGTCCCCATGGCCCGTTGGGGTCGCGCCGAGGAAATCGCCGATGCCGCACTATTCCTAGCAAGTGATGCATCCACCTTCATGACGGGCCAAGAGCTCGTGGTGGATGGCGGGCTCTCAGCAATGCCGTAACCGTTCAGGGCGAAAAACTTTTCGAAATACTTCGAGGAACGCTGCATTCCGCGAGAAATTCATAGATGATGTTTCCAGTGAAGTAACTACTGGAAAGGGAATGCCATGAGCAATATCGAAACCAGTCGACTCACCCGCGCGGAGGCCAAGCACAAGCCGCATCGAAGTCAAGAACGCTTCTTTGCAGCCCGCAATGATGCTCGAGCCCGCTGCGAAAGCCTTCGAACGGCAATCCGAAAATCACATATTCACACCGTGGTGCGCGAAGAACTTTTGGCTGCCGTTGATCGGGCTGAGGATTTAGTGAAAAGCGTTGAGCCAACGCAGTCCCATCCGGGTGCTGAGATTAAGCAACTGGCCAAGGAAATAGAGCATCTCACGTTGGCGGAGCAATGGGTTGCCGCATCTGATCGAGTTTTATCTCGGCTCAATGGGCAGGGGCCAATTGATCTGCGTGAAAATCTAGAGCAGGCACAAGAGGCGGTTATGTGGTGTGTGCGGGCCAATGAGTGGAATGGCCAACTGACCGCTGCGGGAACTCAACTCCAAGATGCCGTGCGAGAAGCTGAGGTTCATGCATCACGCATTGCTTGAGTTGTGACTACCGACGTGAAGTGGCTGCGGGAATTTTACCCGCAGCCCTTTGCAATTTGGTGGACTCACCAAGTTCTTCAGCCATGAATTCGCGTAAAAGGTCAATGGCGCGCAGGACTTTCTTGCTACGAAGGGAGTAAATCGCGTTGAGTCCATCGCGTTCCACTTGAACAATTCCTCTGTCGCGCAAAACAGCAAGATGCTGGCTCGTATTTGACTGGCTGAGGTCAAGCGCCAGGGCCAACTCATTGACGGTTAGTGGGCCACCGCGAAGTTCAGTGATGATGAGCAGGCGTTTGGGATCCGCGATTGCTTTGCACAATCGGGCATGTAATTCATGGATCTCAATTTGCAGTTCGCGGTTCATGACATATCACACTAGCCCACGGTGGTGGAGGCCGCACATTGGTTTTTGCCAATCTCGAGGAACTCGATTTCTTCAGCGCTGACCACTTTTCCAGCGTTGACGGCGCGAATGGTGTCGTAGGTATCAGGTGCGCTCGGTAGCGTTCCCACAATTTCGTGAACGAATTTTGTTAGGTCTTCCTCATTCATGAGAGTGGATTCGAAAATCGTGGCCAAAGTGGTCGCAACCAGCCCATCAGCGCCCATTTCTGCCTCTGTTGACCAGTGGGCTGGGAGAACCATGGTTGTTGGATCCAGTGGTTGCAATCGATCGTGCACAGTGTGAAAGAGCTCTTTGGCCAGTTCATCAGCCTTCCCGGTGAGGTCAGGTCGACCGACTCCGCGAACAAAGACGGTGTCACCGGTAAGGAGGAACACTCCCGGTAGGTGCAGACAGGTTGTTCCAGGAGTGTGGCCTGGCATTTTGATGGCGAATGCGTGGACTTTTGCTGTGCCGAGATCTAGTTCCTCGCCGTCAACCAAGGGTGCGTTGGGCCAAGGAACTTTGGGGCCAGCGTCTTCAACAGGTAAGTGGTAGATAGCGCCGGTGCGCTCCGCCAATAGGGGACCGCCTGAAATGTGATCAGCATGGACGTGGGTATCGAGGACATGGGTGATGGCCATGTTGTGTGCCGCGGCAAGTGCTTCATAGGGCTCAGGGAATCGAGCAGGATCCACCACAACCGCGTTGCCACCCTCGCTACCAAAGACATAGGAAATACAGGCTTTGGATGGGCGTTGGATTTGCCAACCGCGAACG
>JBDQMZ010000116.1:0-7921 GCA_040261955.1 Candidatus Nanopelagicales bacterium | reverse complement strand
GTGCGCGAACTGCCCCATGGCACCCAGTGGGAAATCATTGGACCCGAAGTGGAAGCCGCATATGTTCAGCGAACAGCGAGCATTGCCACCTCGGCTCCGGGCACAGATCTAGTTACCGTCTACACCGCTATGCACGGTGTTGGTGGGCAGCTTTTTCTTGACATCGCAAAGGCTGCAGGTTTCCCTGCGCCTGTCCCCGTTTCCGCGCAATTTGAACCGAATGCAGCCTTTCCCACCGTGGCCTTTCCCAACCCCGAGGAGCCAGGAGCAATCGATCTCGCGGTTGAAACAGCCAAAGCCCATAAAGCTGATCTCATAATTGCCAATGATCCAGATGCTGACCGTTGTGCGGTGGCCATTCCCATAAATAAGGACAGGTCCGAGTGGCGAATGCTGCACGGCGACGAAGTTGGATCACTGTTAGCAGCTCACATTGCCCAAAGAAAAGTGACGGGTGTTTTCGCGCAGTCAATTGTCTCGAGCACCCAACTCAAGGCAATCGCTGAACTCCATGGATTTGATTACCAGCAAACTTTGACCGGCTTTAAATGGATCGGCCCAATTCCCAACTTGGTGTTCGGGTACGAGGAAGCCTTGGGCTATTGCGTTGACCCTGAATTTGTCAAAGACAAAGATGGACTCTCAGCGGCGGTGACAGTCATGGAACTCGCTTCCCAACTGAAATCCGTCGGCAAAACTCTCCAGGACGAGTTGGATCGCATTGCCATCGAAGTGGGCGTCTATGCAACCGATCAAGTCTCCGTTCGCGTGAGTGATCTCTCGCGCATACCCGAGATCATGGAACACCTGCGCACTCACCCGCCAACCGAGATCGCAGGTTCAGCGGTGACCGAGTTCATTGACCTGGCCCGAGGATCCAACCAACTACCACCCACCGATGGCCTCCTTTTCACCCTCGATGGTGGGAGTCGAATCATTGTTCGGCCCAGCGGTACTGAACCCAAGGTGAAGGTCTATCTGCAGAGTGTGGTTCCCGTTCCCGAGCCAGATCAACTGGCGGCCTCTCGAACGCAAGCGATTGGTCGCATCGCGGCCATGGCCGAAGTCGCGAAAACGTGGTTGGACTAGAGGAATAGGTCTGGCTTTCCCCACCGAAGCGCGGAGACAGCGTGGAAACCTGCACTCAACTCTCAGTTTTCTGCCAAGGACTAGGCTGGGTGCATGTCTTCCCTTGACGCCCAAGCGCCTGCCACCCATAAGGGTTTGCATGCATTTTTGGCCGGACTTCCTGGCATAGATCAAGTGGGCGCCGAGGCCAGGGCTGCGGCATTAGGCACCCGCTCCATTAAAAAGGATTCCAAACTCTGGGCGATCAATACTGCGATCAGCATGGTGGATCTCACCACCCTCGAGGGCGCAGATACCCGCGGCAAAGTGACCGCGATGTGCACAAAGGCATTGAACCCTGATCCCATGGACATGACAACTCCCAGTGTTGCCGCAGTGTGTGTCTACGGTGACCTCGTTCAAACAGCACGTAGCGTGGTGGGCGATCGCATTCATGTTGCAGCCGTTGCCACCGCATTCCCCAGCGGCCGGGCCAGTTTGGCGGTTAAGTTGCTCGACACCGCCGAAGCCGTCACCGATGGAGCAGATGAAATCGACATGGTGATTGATCGCGGAGCATTCCTCTCCGGGAATTTCAGCAAAGTCTTTGATGAGATTGTGGCGGTGAAGCAGGCGTGTGGCACCGCTCACCTGAAAGTGATCTTGGAAACTGGCGAACTCAAAACACTGGACAATGTGCGCAAGGCAAGCTGGTTGGCCATGAAGGCCGGCGCAGACTTCATCAAAACGAGCACGGGCAAGATCAACCCCGCGGCCACCCTGCCCGTCACTCTCGTGATGCTCGAGGCCGTGCGGGACTACTACCAGGAGACTGGAATCAAAATCGGTGTGAAAGCCGCCGGCGGCATCCGCACGAGCAAGGACGCCATCAAGTACCTGGTGATGGTCAATGAGACCGTGGGCGAGGAATGGCTCACCCCTGACCTATTCCGCTTCGGTGCATCGACCCTGCTCAATGACCTGCTGCTTCAACGCCAACGCATGCTTACCGGCCACTACTCCGGCCCCGACTACGTCACGATTGACTAGAGCGAGAGAGAACACCATGGCATTTGATTACGCACCCGCACCTGAGTCCACGGCCGTCGTGAACATCAAGAGTAATTACGACCTGTTCATCAACGGTGAGTTCACTCCGGGAGGTGGCACACCCTTCGCCACAATTAATCCCGCAACCGAAGAGGTCCTGGCCACCGTCAGTGAAGCCAACCAAGCCGACGTCAATCGTGCGGTGGAGTCAGCGCGGCGCGCTTATGAGAAAACCTGGTCCAAACTATCCGGCGCCGATCGCGGCAAGTACCTGTTTCGCATCGCACGCATTATGCAGGAACGCGGTCGCGAACTTGCTGTACTCGAAAGTCTGGACAACGGAAAACCCATCAAGGAAAGTCGCGATGTTGATATTCCCATTGCGGCAGCACACTTTTTCTACCACGCTGGCTGGGCCGACAAACTGGAGTTTGCGGGGTACGGAAACAACCCGCAAGCACTCGGCGTGGCCGCACAAATCATTCCGTGGAACTTCCCACTTCTCATGCTCGCTTGGAAAGTCGCTCCAGCACTTGCCACCGGCAACACGGTTGTTCTGAAGCCTGCTGAAACAACACCACTAACGGCCCTCCTCTTTGCCGAGATTTGCCAGCAGGCGGACCTGCCTCCTGGGGTTGTCAACATCATTACTGGCGCTGGTGAAACAGGTCGCATGCTTGTTGAGCACCCTGATGTCAACAAAGTGGCATTCACCGGGAGCACCGCCGTTGGTCAGTCAATCCAACGACAGGTTGCGGGCACCAATAAGCGTCTCACCCTTGAGCTGGGCGGGAAAGCTGCGAATATTGTTTTCGACGATGCCCCAATAGACCAAGCCATTGAGGGAATCGTCAACGGCATCTACTTCAACCAAGGGCACGTTTGCTGCGCCGGCAGCAGGCTCTTGGTTCAAGAGAGCATCGCAGAGCAAACAGTCGAATCCCTCAAGCGGCGCCTCCAAACACTTCGCCTCGGTGATCCACTCGATAAGAACACCGACATTGGTGCCATCAATTCACGCGAACAACTCGACCGCATCATTGAACTCACACGAAGCGGCGACGACGAAGGTGGCGAGCGTTGGAGCCCAGACTGCGTGATCCCCGACAAGGGCTTCTGGTTCGCGCCAACCGTCTTTACCAACGTCACCCAAGCCCACCGCATTGCACGGGAGGAGATTTTTGGGCCGGTACTCAGCGTTCTGACTTTCCGCACCCCTGATGAGGCCGTAGAGAAAGCAAACAACACCCCTTATGGTCTGAGCGCCGGTATTTGGACCGAGAAGGGAAGCCGAATCCTCTGGATGGCAAACAAAATGCGCGCTGGCGTTGTCTGGGCGAACACCTTCAACAGATTTGATCCCGCCAGCCCATTCGGTGGCTACAAAGAGTCCGGCTTTGGTCGCGAGGGTGGCGTCCAAGGTTTGGGTGCCTACCTCAACGTGGAGGATCCATCATGATGAACAGCAAGCCCGAGCGCGTTGAGGTCCGCAAGACCCACAAGCTATTTGTTGGCGGGGCATTCCCCCGAAGTGAGTCCGGTCGCACCTACGAGGCGCTGGACACCAATGGTGCATTCCTTGCCAACATGGCCATGGCCAGCCGCAAGGATGCCCGCGATGCCGTTATCGCCGCTCGAACCGCGTTCGCCTCATGGTCAAAAGCCACGGCATATAACCGCGGTCAGGTGCTCTACCGGATCGCTGAAGTCATGGAAGGTCGCAAGGATCAATTCGTTGTCGACATTGAGCAGTGTGAAGGAGTCTCTAACAAGAAAGCACACAAGCAAGTGGATGCCGCCATTGATCGCATGGTGTGGTACGCCGGCTGGGCAGATAAGTACGCCCAAGTACTGGGAAACACAAACCCCGTTGCTGGGCCATTTTTCAACTTCAGCATCCCTGAACCCACGGGTGTTGTCGCTGCTGTTGCACCCGACTCCCCCAGCCTTCTGGGGTTGGTCAGTGTCATCGCGCCAATTGTCATGACAGGTAATTCTGTTATCGCGAATGCAAGTTACAAGAATCCCATCCCAGCGATCTCATTGAGCGAATGCCTTGCAACGAGTGATGTTGTCGGCGGCAATATAAACATCCTCACCGGCGATCCCGCGGAAATCATGCCGTGGCTTGCCAGTCATGCCGATGTGAATGCCCTTGACCTCACCGGTGTCACCGATCACCAATTGCTCACTCAGCTCGAGACAGAAGCGGCAGGTACCGTCAAGCGCGTGCGTACGGCACCTGCATGTCCGGACTTCTATGCAACTCCAACACTGTCCCGAGTTCGTGCGTTCACGGAGATCAAGACCGTGTGGCACCCCATGGGTGTCTGACTGGTTTTGACACAGCCGCAAAGAGTGAGCATGAACCCCGAGGACCCTGACTGCCCCATCGATTTTGAACCGTGTCTGCGAGACAACAAGACCTGCGGTGACCTGGCCGAACCCAAATCGCATGTGAGCATTGAACAAGCCGCGCAGCAGACAATTGAACTACGGCCTGTTGACATGGTGGCAACAAGCAACAAAGAATTCGCGGAACAACTCTTGTCACTCGGTTGCACCCCTCGGCGCCACGCATTTGCCATGACCCTCGACTTTTCTCACCTGGAGATCAAGCCCCGTGACCTCGGCCACCAGAGTGTTTTCATCGAGGACATGCAGGCGCAGGATCTATTTGACTCTTGGTTTGCCGCGTATCCCCCGGGGCACCCTGATTTCCTGCCAGGAACGAAAGCGGAACTCATAACCGAGAATCTTCAACCACTCCTGGATCGATCCTTGCTCGGGGCCAACCACAGGTCATCTCGGGCGGTGCTCCATGACGGTCGCGTTATCGCTGCGATAATTATTAGCTTGCGAGGAGGCGATGCACCGTATGGCGGACCCTGGGTCTCGGAGATTTGGTGTGACCCGACATTTCAACATCAAGGAATTGGCAGAACACTCCTCACAAACGCAATTACAGCGCTCGCTGAAGACGGGTTTACAAGCTTGGGTCTAGCGGTCAGCAATGGCAATGCTGCAATCAGCCTCTATCAATCAGTGGGTTTTGAGCCCGTCAGTGAGTCATGGACCATAAACCTTCCAGAGGTCCCCTAAAGTTTTTCCATGACCAAATCTCGCGTGTTCGCGATTACCGCTGCCATTTCCTGGTTCGCAATCGCCCTCGGTTTCGTGCTCAATGTGTTCGATGTCTACCCCGAAGCAGTCATTGAGCCTTATGCGTACGGTGACAATCCCAGTGGGTTTGCAGGAGTGATTGGGCGCACCATCGACTTTTTCAGTTACTTCACCTACGTGAGCAACATTGTCGTGGCAATCGTGCTGACCATGCTTGCGCGCAATGTGAAGCGCAAAGGTGCCATTTTTGCCACTCTTCGCATGGACTCACTTGTCATGATCTCTGTCACCGGCTTGGTCTACTACATTTTGCTCGCAGCAGATGCAAACCCCCAAGGCCTTCAAATTGTGACCAACGCACTCATCCACTACATCATTCCAGTGCTCACAATTGTCATCTGGCTCATGATCGGTCCACGTGGGCTCTTTCGGCTCTCCACGGTGTTCGCTGCGCTCATCATCCCCGTCGCGTGGGCTTTATATGCCATGATCCGCGGCTCGGTCATCAACGCCTACCCATACGGCTTTCTCAACGCCCAAGAGCTGGGCCTTGGAACGGCACTGACCAATATTCTTGGGGTCGCCATCCTTGGCATTGTTCTTGGCCTGATCTATTGGATTATTGATATCCTGCTCAGCCGAAAAAATACCCCTGCTGACATGTAGTTCCTAACGGCTCATCCGCTCAACTAGTTCGCTATTAAGCACGGCATAACCTGGCTTTATTTGATTATTGATGATCTCCAGGCGCTCATCAAACCCGATGAAGGCGCTCTTCATCGCATTAACCGTGAGCCATTCCATGTCAGCCAATCCCCAACCAAATGCCTGACTCAAAAGATCCATTTCATGTGACATGGATGTTCCCGACATCAGACGGTTGTCCGTGTTGACCGTGACGCGGAAGCCCAATTTGCGCAGCAGCCCAATGGGGTGAGAAGCAATGGAGTCAGCGGCACCCGTTTGAACATTGGATGTTGGGCATAGCTCCAATGGAATTCGCCGATCACGGACATAGGCGGCCAACTTGCCAAGTGATGCCGAACCCGAGGCATCAACGGTGATGTCGTCCATGATTCGAACGCCGTGGCCCAAGCGGTCAGCACCGCACCACTGAATTGCCTCCCAGATAGATGGCAACCCGAATGCTTCACCCGCGTGAATGGTGAAATGAGCATTCTCTCGACGCAAGTATTCAAATGCATCAAGGTGACGGGTCGGCGGGAAACCTGCTTCTGCTCCCGCAATATCGAAGCCAACAACGCCACGATCTCGATATTCCACCGCGAGTTCAGCAATGTGACGTGAGTTGGCAGCCGTGCGCATCGCTGTCAGTAACACGCCAACGCGAATTGTGCGACCAACTGCGGCCGCGCCTGCAACTCCCTCGGCAAAACCGGCGAGTACCGCCTCAACGATTTCGTGCTCATTCAAACCTTGTTCAATATGCAGCTCAGGCGCAAACCGCACCTCCGCGTACACAACGCCATCCGATGCCAGATCCTCTGCGCATTCACGCGCCACTCGGGTTAATGCAGGAATTGTCTGCATCACGCCAACCGTGTGCTTGAAAGTTTTCAAATAACGCTCAAGGGAGCCAGAAAATGCGGCCTCGGAAAACCAGCGACCCAACGACTCGGCGTCATTGGCTGGTAAATCTGAATAACCAAACTCCGCAGCCAAGTCCAGAACTGTTTGCGGGCGCAGCCCCCCATCCAGGTGGTCGTGTAAAAGCACCTTGGGAGCCTGAATAATCAAGTCAAGGGGAACGGGGCTCATAACGGACGCAGCCTTTAGCGCAGGATCAATGCTCATAAGCCAAACTTACGCCCTCGGCGCCGGACACCTCACCCACCACAAGGAAAGTGCAGATCCCGGTGTACGCGGCTCGTGGGCGCCTAACCCCCCGCGCTAGACGCCCACCACTCGCTCACAAGGAGTACCCCTGCGACACCGGGACCTTAATTTTTCTACCAATTGCACGCGGTAAGCGATGCGCTATTGTCGGTGGTCTGGAGAGTTCTCGAGACAAAAATCCCGTGCTGTGAGGGACATGCACCAGATATGTCCCCTACAGGCCCACGGGACAGGTCCTGACACTTGGTAAACATAGAAACGGGGGGTTTCGCCGGTGAACATTATCGATCGCGGGCTCACACCCTTTCTGGAATACCTCAACACATTCCCCAACTCAAATGAGGTCACGATGTCCATGGTGAAAGGGCCTCTGGCTGCGCTTGGGGCCACGCTTTGCGATCTGTGGATCCCAGCCGGGGACAAGGAGATACAACTCCTTTCCAATGACGGCTTTGAAGTTTCTAAGGAACTTTATCAACGAATATCACTGTCGTTTCACTCTCCACTGACGGATTCATTCATCAATGGCACGACCATCGTTCTGCAGGTGTCTCAGGCTCTGGAAAAATACCCGAGCTTGGAAGTTGATCGGGAGTATTGGGAAGACCTGATCGAAACGTATGGTGACGGGGATCTGGTCCATGTCCCAATTTTCTCCAAGGGCTTCCCCATTGGCATGTATACATTCGTCAGTGATCAAATAAATGAGTGGACTCCCGACAAGTATTCGAGGCTCGCTGCCGTGGCTGCGGCACTAGCGCTGTGGATGTCACATCAGAAAAGTGGCGTGCTCGGATTCGACTACAAGTCATCATCTGGCCTG
>JBDQMZ010000115.1:0-4085 GCA_040261955.1 Candidatus Nanopelagicales bacterium | reverse complement strand
GTGTGATTCCGTAAACCAAAGAGACAAGACCGAGAGTCGCGGTGACGGCGCCGGGGATGTCGTACTTAGTATTTCCTTGGGCACGACTTTCATGCACAAATGGGATTGCGAGGAGCACCGCAATAATTGCAATCGGAACGTTCACCCACAGGGTCCAATGCCAGGAAACGAATTCGGTGAGAACGCCACCCATGACCAGACCAATTGCCGCGCCGGCACCCGAGATCGCGCCGTACACACCAAATGCTCGTGCACGCTCTTTGGATTCGGTGAAAGTGACTGAGATCAAACTCAGCGCAGCGGGAGCGAGTAGCGCAGCGAAAACTCCCTGCAAACCGCGAGCCGCAAAAAGCATCGCACTGTTGACTGCCAATCCACCGAGCGCCGAAGCCCCCGCAAATCCCAGTAGGCCCACAATCAGCATTCGCTTGCGACCGGCGTAGTCAGCAATACGCCCACCCAACAGAAGCAGGCCACCAAACGCGAGTGTGTAGGCCGTCACGACCCACTGACGCTGTACGTCATCAAAGCCGAGGTCAGCTTGCATTGTGGGCAATGCGATGTTCACGATTGATGCGTCAAGAACCACCATCAACTGAGCAATCGCGATCACGATCAGTGCGCGCCACCGGTTGGGATCGGGAACAACAGCAGAGGAAAGGGGGGCAGCAGACGCGCTCAAAAGAACTCCTGACGGACGTGAATTGATACCGCGCATCAGATAGTTGCACGTTCAAGTAACCCCCTGATGGTACATGATGTTCCCGTGAGTCATGCGGTGGTTATCTCCTTCGATCAGTTGAGCCTCACACATGGGGCGCTGGCAAGCGCCGACCCGGAAACTGATCACGTTGTTTTCATCGAGAGCGTCTCCATGCTCACCTCTAGGAGTTGGCATGCACAACGACTCTATTTCCTACTCTCCGCTGCCGAACATTTCCGGCAGGAACTGGTCCAACGCGGTTTCACCGTCACTTACATTGCCAGTGACACGTTTGCCAGCGCAGTTGACCAGTTCATCCGGGCAAATCCCGGAGTGGCACTTCGGGCCACAACACCCAGCTCGCGAGCACAGAAAGAGCTACTTCTAAA
Source organism: Candidatus Nanopelagicales bacterium (assembly GCA_040261955.1). Lineage (GTDB taxonomy): Bacteria > Actinomycetota > Actinomycetes > S36-B12 > S36-B12 > UBA4592. Next base: position 2,993 of record JBDQMZ010000115.1, on the reverse strand, counting down.
CCTTGGCGTAGAGCTACTACCCAACGATTTGTTCCTCACACCCCACAACGATTTTGTCGAGTGGGCATCGGGCTACAAGTCCCTAACCATGGAGTACTTCTATCGATGGCAGCGCAAGCGGCTCGATCTGCTCATGGATGGTAACCAGCCAGAAGGTGGCCAATGGAACTTCGATGCCGACAATCGCTTGCCTCCACCAAAGAACCGCAAAGGGCAGGCTCCGCACATGTGGCCGCAACCGTTGCATTTTGAATTCGATGACATTGACTTAGCGTCATTAGATCGCCTCAACGAATTCACCACGTGGGGTGACATGCCCAACGGTGCTTGGGCAACAACGCGACAAGGCGCCTTGAAGCAACTGGAACACTTTGTGACTAATGCGCTCACGGATTTCGGCCCATATGAGGACGCCATGCCCACTGATACGTGGACGGTCAACCACTCTTTGCTCAGCCCCTACTTAAACATCGGCTTACTGCACCCCAGTGAAGTTGTTGCCGCAGCGATTGAAAGATACGAACAAGGCGGCGTGCCCATTCAATCGATTGAGGGTTTCATCCGGCAGGTAATCGGCTGGCGCGAATACATCAATGGCGTCTATTGGCTTTTCGAAAACGACTACAGGGAGCAAAATCAACTCAACGCTCAACGTTCGCTGTTGCCCCTCTTTGAAGATTCCGAATCAACTCAAATGAATTGCATGCGCACAGTGATCAGTGACGTCGAACAAAGAGCATGGACACATCACATTCCGCGCCTGATGCTCCTGGCCAACCTCGCGCTGCTCACGGGAGTCAACCCGCAGGAATTTCTCGACTGGATGCGCCTCTCCTTTATCGATGCAGCGGATTGGGTCATGGTTCCCAATGTGATTGGTATGGGGGTCCATGCTGATGGTGGTCGCATGATGACCAAGCCCTACGCGGCAGGGGGTGCATACATCTCGCGCATGAGTAACTTCTGCGGTGGCTGCGTGTATGACCCAAAGAAGCGCACCGGTGATGGCGCCTGCCCGTTCACCACACTCTATTGGGATTTCCTTGACCGTAATCGGACGGAATTTTCAGGAAACCATCGCATGGGCCAGCAACTACGAGGTCTCGATCGATTGATCGACCTAGAAGAAATCCGCTCTCGAGCCAAGGATGTCATCCAAGGACTCGAACGCGGAGAAATTTAACAGCGACGACCATTGTGAATAGTTCACGTGGACAACGATGAAACTCAACCCTGAAAGTCACAGTTCAAAAATCCTTGTGAGATGCAAGGCCCAGGCAGCTACGGCCTGTTAGTACATGGGCTAATACATGGGCCACGTATCAGAGACTCGATATCCCGAGGGCCATGGATCTGCAGGGTCAACGTAGAACTGGCTTGTGCCGTAGATATACGCCTGCCCCTGAATGGATGGCACTATTGCTGCAACACCTGCAAGGTCGACTTGCTCAACAATCGAGCCAATGAATTCTGAACCAATAATTGAGCGGCCAATAAACTCGTCGCCGACATTCATCTCACCTCGACTGTGCATCACAGCCATCAGCGCACTACACCCAGTTCCAGTGGGAGACCTATCTAGTTTTCCCGGGTTGATCACACACACATTTGTTGACGTCAACTGATCATGTTCATTGCGACTTCGAGGACCGGTGAAATAGGTGAATGAATGGTGCTTCCAGTCAGATATTTCAGGATGCACAAAGTCCAATTGATCATTGGCTGCAGCACGAATGCTCATTCCGATGCGAGCCAGATCGTGCGCCTCGGAGGGCACGAGATCGAAGCCCAAACCACGCGCTTCAGTCATGACAAAACTGTCACCACCGAAAGCTGTCGTGACGGTGATTGTTCCCAATCCCTCAACTTCAAGTGGCACTAGATCGTGCATGACAAAACTTGGCAGATTATTAAGTCGGACAGACGTGACTTTGCCATTTTCACATCTGGCGCGCACTGTGACCAAGCCTCCCGGTGCCTCAAGCACTAGGTCAGTAACCGGCTCACTCATGGGAACAATGCCAGTTTCCAAGAGCACCGTTGCCACGCACATTGTGTTTGATCCTGACATTGGAGGTGTATCTCCCGGCTCCATAATGATGAAAGCTGCATCAGCAGCAGGATTAACGGGAGGAACCAAGAGGTTGTAATGGCGAAATACGCCGCCACGTGGTTCATTGAGAAGAAAGTTGCGCAGTGAATCGTCACTAGCAATGAACCGCGATTGTTCCCATACTGATGCACCAGGAGGTGGTGCTACTCCACCGACAACGACGTCGCCCACTTCACCTTCAGCATGTACGTGAACAACGTGTACTACTTTTCCCGTTTTCATGTAGTCAGGTTCTAATTCATCTGCCAAGGACCGGTTGCAACAACGGACACATATTTGGTGCCCGGTGGCAAATATGCCTTGCCCGTGAAGGGACCCGCTTGGTCAATCAGAGAAAAACCACTCATCCCTTTTGCTGAGATGGGGAAAACCTTGAATAACCCTTGACCCTGAAAGGTGAACTTCTTAATAAGAGTTCCACTGGCTCGCTTTTTAAGCTGAATCACCTGGGAGTTAATGCCCCTTGTTACCTTCGGCGCGCGCGCCAAAGGCTTGACCACGATGCTCCACGGTCCAGGTGCGGTCACTCTTGCAGCGATTACCGGTTTGCTTTCCTGCTCCTGAAAGACCGTGCCTGCCCAAGGGCCCACCGAATTCACCCAAGCGAAAGTCTTACCCTTCTTTTTCAGAACTGGTTTCATCTTGAAGGGGCCATCTGCCGCGGAGGTGATTTCGACGATTCCTGATTCCGATATGGGTGCAAGCTTTGCCAAGGCGCTACCTTCGCCTCGCACCACTGGATCCGCGAATGCTGGATTGGCAAATGTTAACGACACCATACCCACGATTGCGGTAGCGACGACTATTACTGCACGGCGACTCAACAACATATTTTCAGTCTAATACGGGGTGCAACCCAGCATTCACAATTGAGTGCAGT
>JBDQMZ010000114.1:0-3198 GCA_040261955.1 Candidatus Nanopelagicales bacterium | reverse complement strand
TTCCTGCAGAAAGTGCGTTGAAGACTTCAATGCCGGGAAAAATTTTGACCAATACGAGTTGCGTTAGAAATTCGAGTGCAAAGAATCCGAATACAACAGTGGGGATGCCAGCAAGGACCTCAAGTGTTGGCTTGAGCACTTTTCGCACACGGAGTGACGCGTACTCGGACAGGTATATGGCAGAACCCAAACCTAGAGGGATTGCAACGATAATTGCGATACCTGTGATGACGAGGGTGCCACTAACAAGTGGAAGAACCCCAAACTCCCCATTCATAAACAGCGGTGTCCACGTGGTGCCAAAAAGGAAGTCGCCGATTGGGATTTCAGTGAAGAATTCAATGGATGGGATCAGCAGTGAAATGACGATCCCGAAAGTTGTGAGCACGGACACCACGGCAGCGAGGAGCAAAAGACCGCGGATTACGCGCTCCCCATAATGCGGCTTTGACCGCCGCAGCGAATTCGCTGCGGCGGTCAAAGCGGTTGCATCTGGGTTAATGGTGCTCATGAATTAAATTACTCGGTCCCTACTTGAGCCATGAGGGCGTTGAAGTCAGAAACGAGTTCTGCCTGTCCATCCTCACTGAGTGGGATGTAGAGAGCACTCTTGGCAATTTCCGCATCGTTATCCACGTAGTACTGGAAGAACGATGCAACCTCTGGGCGAGCGAGTGCCTGGGTCGAAACATAGACAAACAGTGGGCGTGAGAGCGGTGTGTATGAGCCGTCACGTGCTGTTTCGACGCTGGGAGCAACGCAGCCTGCGCCAGAATCAATTGACACTGCCTTAAGTTCGTCCATGTTTTCTTCGTAGTAGGTGAAACCAAAGTAGCCCAAGCCACCTTTGCTGCCACTAACTCCTTGGACGATTACGTTGTCGTCTTCGCTAGGGGTGAAGTCCGTGCGACTTGCTCCTTCTTCACCATTGATTTCGCCGGTGAAGTAGTCGAAGGTCCCGGAGTCTGTGCCCGGTCCAAACAATGCAAGGGGTTCATCAGGGAATGAAGGATCAATTTCATTCCAGTTGCTCACTGTTGAATTGGGGGCCCAAATCTGTGCGAGTTGATCCGTGGTGAGGCAGTTTGCCCAGTCGTTGTTCTTGTTGACGACAACGGTCATGGCATCGATCGCCAGGGTGAGTGAGCCCCAGGTAATTCCATTGGCTTCACAGTCCGCCGCTTCTCCGTCCTTGATCGGGCGTGATGCATCATTTGCATCTGTTTCCCCGCGACAGAATTTTTCAAAGCCTCCACCGGTGCCGCTTGATCCAACGGTTACGCGAACACCTGGGTTTTCATTCTGAAAGTCCTCAGCTGCAATAGCTGAAAGGGGATAAACGGTGGATGAACCGTCGATCATGACACTGCCGGAGGTGCCATCCGCGTTACCCGAGCCATCGGTGTTGTTGCCGCCGCCGCAGGCAGCCAAAGTCATGGTGAGAGCGGTGAGTGCCGCGCCGAAGCCCACGAGTGATGTGAGCTTGTAGTGCCGTGAGGCCATGTGTTAACTCCAATTCGTTTTCCAACAGTTCACTTTGAGCGGACTTTGTGCCCGTTGGACGCAAAATTAGGTGTGCTGAGTGGACACAATGGTCCTTCAAAGTGAACAAAAGGTAAACAGATATCGACAAATAGACGAACTAATTAATTCAGCTAGTTCCCAGGGACATCATGTTGCTCAATATTCACAAGGGTCACTCGACCATCGGGCCCAAATGCGCGGTGAACGACGAAAAAAGCCGCAGGGGACAACTTGTTGGCCCAGGGGAATTCCTGGATAGCACTCATGTTGAAGCCGAGAACTCCGAGGGTTGTCTCGAGGATCGTGTTCATGACTGGGCGATGTGAGCACACCACCGTGGGGCGTGGATCATGCATGAGGCCCGTGATGAGTGCTCGCGTGGCATCAGGGTCTTGCTCGTGCCCGTGCTCGCTCAGTGCGTCAGCAACCTCAATTTTGGTGTCGAGGAACTTGGCATAGCGATGCAAAGTCTCACGACATCGAACAAAAGGAGAGGACACTAAATTTTCGATGCCAAATGCATCTAAAGCATCAACCAGGACCTTGCTTTGACGCCGGCCCTTTCCTGAAAGTGGTCGAAGCCCATCTTGATCACCCGAAAAGTCAGAGCGCTTCATTGCCTTTGCATGACGCAGGATGACGAGGGGTGAAGTCACAGGAACGGAGAGTGCTCGTTCAAGAAAGATTTGATCCTGCTCGTAAGTCAGTTTCTCTGGAGCTTGATCGACTTGAACCCAGGCGATTTCATCAACTTCTTCATCCGGTGCGAAACCAACATCCTCCCTGACAGTTCCACTCCAGTAGTGAACGGCTTTGCTGCCTTCAGCAACGTCATAGTTATCAATGCCAAGGTATGGGCCGAGGGCAACTCGGAATCCCGTTTCCTCATCGCACTCACGAACTGCAGTAACGGGAATGATTTCGGTCCCATCCACTTTGCCCTTGGGAAACGACCAATCGTCGTAACGAGGTCTGTGCACCAACAGAACAGAGTCCTGGGAAATGACTACTGCACCACCAGCAAGTATCTGAACGGGCTTACTCATGCTCGACCCAATGCGATGCCGAGAGCAAATGCTGCCGATTTGTCTGTGTCGGGATCTGCGGCGACAGACCGAAGCGCTGAAGCCGTGTCAACGTAATGATTCGGGTCAGTCGCTGGGGTGAGTGCACCGGAGTACTTGTTGAGAAGTTTTGCAGTTTTCTTGGGAAACACGGGAGAAAAGACCCGGGCTACTAATAATTGTGAATCGGCAGGAATGGCTTTCCAGAACTTTTGTGGGCTGTAAGCAGAGTCGGTAACCGGAGGGACTCGGGCAAAATCCATGAGATCACTGAACAGATAGAGGTATCGATCGCTGCGCTGGGCCGCGACGGCACTCGACTGGGCGCTGACTACCTTGCGCGCAAAGAACGAGTCAATGGCGTCGCTGGCTTCATGGCGATCGAGTGGATCTTGCACTAATGCCACTGCGCGAACCGCAGCCTCACGTTGGGCATCAAAGGCTGCTGGTGATGTCAACTCGGCGCGTAACCAAGAAATCTCAGAAAGGATCTCGGTGTTTTCCGTTGGTTCAAGAAAAACGGATAGTGCCTGTAGTAATTCGCTGAGGTGCCCTAATTCCCGCTCCAACTTCATGGCCGAACCAGTTGCGTGGGAGGTGACTTCGGTGG
>JBDQMZ010000113.1:0-4696 GCA_040261955.1 Candidatus Nanopelagicales bacterium | reverse complement strand
ATCAAATACTCCTTATACATTATTTAGTGTGTTAAGAGCTAACAAGTTTAATTCTGTTTTAAACATTTGTTGGTTTTCTAACTGATATCTTCCTGGAGTTTTATCAGGTAATGCTATGCCTTTGTTTTTCCAAACATCTCTTCTAATAATTTGGTGTAAAAAGTTTGTTCTTTTATCGTGCGGAACAAAATCATTCCAAGGCCCAACATAAGACGCCGTAGGACTACTCGATGGAATGGCGAGTGATCCTTGGTCGCCGCCAGTGAAATCAGATGCATTTTTGGCGATGTATCGAAAGGTCTCCGAAAAGGCTATCGTCACAATAGCGAAATAATCGCCCCGCAACCTTCTCGCAACGAGCCCTAGAAAAGCACCACCTAAACCAGCAGCCACAAGCCCGAGGATGCATGCAACGAAAAAATTAAGCTCCCAACTTATGAATGCAATCACCATGGTGTACGCCGAGAGACCCATCAATGCAACGGCCCCAAAATTCATAAGGCCAGCAACCCCATACTGCAGCTGTAATCCCAGCGCAAAAATCGTATAAATCCCTGCGTTGATGAGGACGAAAATCCAGAAACCCGGAACGAGAAGATCAGCCATAGGTCACACAACCCTCGCACGTGTGCCGAATAGACCTTGAGGCCGAAAAATCAAAACGATGGCTAGCACTACAAACGCGACCACCGGCTTGTAGGAGCCGGGTACACCGCCCATAAAGATGGACCAGGTCGAGAGCTCCATCACTAGACCGAGAACGAGTCCACCAACAAGAGCGCCCCGCACGTTGCCAATAGAACCAAGAGTGACCGCCGCAAATATCGGAAGAAGCAGCGCCCAACCCATATTCGAATCGAAAGCTCCCTGGGCCAGGCCTTGCATCACACCTGTAATTCCCATTAGTGAGCCACTTATGATCCATGTTGCTAAGACGACTTGATTGAGATTAATTCCCGACACAGCCGCGAGTACCGAGTTGTCTGAGTACGCTCGCATTCTGCGTCCAATCGCTGTCAAAGACATGACGAGTAAGAGAACAACGATTGTCACAGCGCCAATGACAAGGACATAAATTTGAATTAGCGCAATTCGCGCGCCAAAAATGTCATATGCGCTCAGCAGGTCAACATCGAATTTTCTTGAACCAGATCCGGCAAACATGAGCAAACCTTGTCTAAGGATCAGTGCAACACCAATTGCAGCAAGGAAGAGGGAGAGCGTGCCTGCTCTCTTCTTTCTCAGCGGTCGCCACAACACTGCGTCAAGGATCAAACTCAGGACAACACCAGCTAAGGCCGCAATTGGCAAGATAAACCAAAATGGAACACCTAAATCTATGTTTGCGATAACAGCTACAAAGGCACTAATTGATATGTAATCACCAGCTGCGAAATTCACTAGTCGCAAAACTCCAAAGACCATGGAAATGCCTGCAGCACCAAGCGCGAGAACAAGGCCAGTGACAACACCGTTGATCACGAGCTGTAAGAGTTCGTTCACGCGCCTCCTTCAAAGTTTCAGCACAGGTTACTTGATAATGCGGTCCCATGTATCTAGTGTGCGCACATGACCATAGATGAAACTGAGGAGCCAGACAGTCAACATATGGAACTCTTTAACATTCGAGTTCAAGTTGAATCGATTGAAGGCCGATCTGTTTGCGGCATGGAATGTGGTGACTGGTTTGAGGTTACAAATAGTGCAGAAGTGCGGATTCCAGCCGGCAAACACTTTTGCATGTATGCCATTCAGTCAGTCCTGCCACTCATTCCGGCTAAACAGCGGAAATTACCTGATAACGATTGGCTAGAAACAGACAATCTAGTGGCTTGCCCCGACCCAGAAGAAAGACTCATCATGCGCATTATTCGAACAGATCAGGTGCGTTTGAATCCGCAGGATCTCACGTGACACGCTGCCAAATCGGAATTGGCCTTCAAGGCAATCAGACAAGCGATACCTACCGCTCCATTGCCAAACTTGCCGAGAGTCTTGGAATCGAGTACATCTCCATGTTCGGTGACCTCATGTATCAACCTCCCATTCCAGCTCTTGTTGAGATGGCTCACGCCACCGAAACGGCCATTCTTGGCCCGGCATGCCTCAATCCGTTTTCCATCGCGCCACATGAAATTGCAGGGCAAATTGCTTATTTAGATGCTGCTTCGCAAGGCCGTTGCTATCTAGGACTCGCCCGCGGAACCTGGCTCCAAGGTGTGGGTGTTGCTCAGGAGCGAACCGTGCTGACTCTGCGTGAATCTATTGAAGTAATCCAACGGCTACTTACCGGCGATCGTTCAGGTTGGGAGGGAAAGATCTTCCGCCTCGCAGAAGGCATTGGCTTTGAGTTTCCCTTTAAACCTCGTCGAGTACCTATTCTCATTGGCACATGGGGCCAGCAGACCGCTCAACTCGCAGGGGAAGTAGCTGATGAAGTAAAAATTGGGGGTACAGCAAACCCTCTAATGATTCCTGTGATGCGCTCGTACATCGCGGAGGGCGCTCAACGTGTAGGCCGATCTGACGCGGAGGTTGGCGTGGTAGTTGGTGCAGTGGCCGTGGTTGCCGAGGACCATGAAGCCGCCCGCCGCCGAGCGCGCAGCGAAGTTGCCATGTACCTGGCCGTGGTTGCCAATCTAGACCCCACAATCTCCCTTGACCCAGAACTTATTGAGACTGTGCGCAAGCATGTGGAAATCGGAGACAATGAACGTGCGGGATCCTGTATCCCTGACGACGTCTTAGATCTCTTTGCATTCGCAGGCACTCCTGAACATGTTGCTGGACAGATTCAGGCTCTCATCGACGCTGGGGCATCCAGGGTGGAACTTGGCACACCCCAAGGTCTGAACCTGCACGCCGGAGTCGAACTGATCGGGGAACAGGTGCTTCCGCTACTCCGACGCTAATTTTTGAGGGCAGGCAATACATCGCGACCCAAGATTTCTATGGCCTCTAACGGAATTGGTCCCAAGGGAGGTCCAAAGGACAGGTGCTCTGCACCCATTTCTACAAGTGACCTACAACGATCAACCACCTGCTCAGCCGAGCCCACCATTCCAAGGCCAAGCATGGCATCGGTAATCAGTGAGGCGGCTTTGTCCAAACCTTGTGTCTCAGCAAGATTGCTGATTGCGGCAAGTTCGTCTGGATCGACTCCAGCTTTGCTCACCAGTTCTGGGGCAAATGAAGCACCGTAGTAGACGATCTTTTCTGCCATGGCTCGGCGCGCTTGTTCGAGGTTTGATCCCACCGACACCCAGAAGCAGGCGGGGAGATCAATGTCGCGCATAGATCGCCCAGAAACTAAGAGCCCCTCCTGCACAAGTGACCTAACTTCAGCAAAATGTTCGGGGGGGTAAAGCAATGGAAGGCCACCGTCAGCAATCTCACCTATCAAGCGAGTCATTTTGGGACCCATGGCGCCAAGATAGATGGGCACATCATGTGGAAACCGGAGATAGCCTTCTGCCATCCAATCAGGGCTGAAGTCAGCTGGGCGACCGCCAGTGGTCAATGTCTTAATAGTGGTGTAGGCCGAGCGTGTGACTGTGAGTGGTTTTTCCCTTGAGATCCCAGCCCACCCAAGGAATGAGTCGGCTCCCGCGCCAAGCCCCAGTAAGAACCGACCGCCTGAGGCCTCGCTGCCCGTTGCAGCAAGCATCGCTAACTCCGCAGGATGAACGGAATACGGGTTCATGATTCCAATTCCAAATGAAATACGGGTTGTTGCCGAGCTCACCATGCCCGCAAGAAAAGGTGCCGATCGAAGGAAAAGATCATTAGAGAACCAAATTTGATCGAATCCAACTTTCTCCGCTGTTTGGGCTAGAGCTACCAATTCACCGGGTGCAAGATCATTGTTGACCCTGATAGAAAACTTGAGCGTCACGATCCCAACTCCATTACTGCATCGATTTCCACTTCAATCAACAATTCTGTTCCGATCAACGAATGGACAAACAGTGTCGTGTTCGCAGGTGCGATTCGACCAAAAATCTCTTCATGCGCCCGAGACGCCTCCAGCGGATCGGCGTGAGGAGCCAGAAACATTCGCGTCCTGGATATCCCTTGAATCGAGCCCCCTAGATGCTCGACTGCAGCGAGCGCTCTGGAGAGACAATCAATCGCCTGAGCGTACGTGCTGCTTGAACTTTCGGCATCCATGCGTGAGAGGTCCGCTGTCGTCCCACTCACTGCAATCACTTGGCCAACCCTGCAGGCACGTGAGTACCCGGCAATGCCCTGCCAAGGAGTTTCATCAAGGAATTGATAGCGCTCCATTCGTCAAGTATGGCAGGTACTCCGAATGTCAACTGCCTTCACAAAATCTAACGTTCCCACCAGTCACGGTGAGAAAGAAAATCACCACTAGCGATTACTTTCATTACGTCAGTTCGAGATTTTCGATCAATTTAGTTGATTAACCTTTGGCTCCGAAGTGGCTTTCACTCATGGCACCCTTCACCTCAAGGACACGCCCTGCGATTGTTGCATTTGGTGGCTCTGGCGGCGATAGCCGCTATGTTGCTGGGAGCGCCCAATGTGATTGAGCATCATTGCTGGCATGATTGCACTCGTGGGAATGGGAGTTGTCGGAGTCTTGATAGTTCGGGATCGTGGCAAGTAATCATCGTCGTCACAGCGACGACCTCCTCGACGACGACTCCGCCGGCGGCATTCAGCGAACTTT
>JBDQMZ010000112.1:0-6091 GCA_040261955.1 Candidatus Nanopelagicales bacterium | reverse complement strand
TGATCGATGCCTCCAGCTCACTGAATTGTTGCTGCATGGTTACTAGGCCTGTGATTGATGCGATCGCGAGAACGAGCGCGATGACGCCGATCCATCTCCATGGATTACGTTGCATTGCTGTTGGAGCGGATGGCGTTGGTTCAACTTCTGGTTCCATTTGTTCCCCCGAAATGTGTGGCTGTTTAGCCCTGGGCCTCATAGTGCTGCATAAGACTGACATGTGAAGGATGTTTGGACAGTGGGGGAGTTGGGAAGGGGGAACATTCCCTCACTGGCTCGAGATGGAATGCAGCATCGTTCATGTTGCTTCAATTGCTTTCAATTCACGGCAAAGATTTCCTGCAGGCCCGCGAGTTGTTCATCGTTAATCGAATACCAATTCCAGTACCCGCGCTTTTCTTTGGTGAGTAGGCCAATCTCGAGCATCTTTTTTAGGTGGTAGGAGATTGTGGGTTGGCTCAGGTTCAGAGCGGCTGTTATGTCACAGACGCATGCCTCGGTTGACTCGCTGGTTCGGATCACGTTGAGTATTTGGAGTCGGGCGGGGTCGGCGATCGCTTTGAGTACTCGGGCGAGGTTCTCGGCGTGCTCCTCGGTGAAGCCGGTTGTGGTGACGGGGGTGCAGCACTCGGTGATCGTGAGGGTTGTCACTAGTGGCCTTTCCTGTTGTAATCCATATTGACGGATATCAATATGGATGATAGTTTGTTTTCAACCAAACATCAATATGGAGGTAATCGTGTCCCGCTTGCAGCTAGCCCTGAGTGTTGCTGATCTCAAGGAGTCCGTTGACTTCTATATAAAGGTGTTCGGAGTTGAACCCCACAAGATTCGGGAGGGTTACGCCAACTTCGAGATCTCAGAGCCGCCGCTGAAACTGGTGCTGATTGAGGTTGGCGCTGAAGCCCGTGGGCATGGACCCGCTGGGGCGCTTAATCACCTGGGGGTGGAGGAGCTCACCGCTGAGTCTTATTCGCAGACTCGGGCGCGGATTGACGCCACAGGATTGGTGGATCTGGAAGAAGCCGACACAACCTGCTGCTATGCCGTTCAGGACAAGGTGTGGTTGCACGATCCCAATGGCACGCCGTGGGAGTTTTATGTGATCACGGACGACAATCCGGCGTCGGCGCTAACTGTTGCGTCTGAGTCAGAGGAAGTTGCCTGTTGCACCTGAAATTTTCCTGACACAGGTGAGTGCGCGCTGCTCGAGCCGCGGTGACAATTCGTCCACAGTGTGAGCTTGGCTCTGTGTTTGTTGGTTGTCGTGGCGCTGTTGCCTCTTGATCCCTGGCCGTGAACCTCGTCTCCCGTGGTGTTATGCGGGAAATATATCGAGGGGAGTGGGAAGGATGAACAATCCTTCACCGAATGAGAAAGGCCCAGCCAATTGGCTGGGCCACCTCAAAAGGTTCGCCCAAGACAAGCGAACCTTAACACGGGGTGGAGTGATTGCGTCAAGCTTTGCTTTGCGCATCACGTGACTAGACTTTGGCTATGCGCACATTAGTAAGTGGAATTGCAGTGACGGGCATTACGTTGGGAAGCTTGTCACTGGCGCCAAGTGGTGTTGGCGCCTCAGAGGGAGTAATTATTGGGGCAGCTAATCACGGAATCATGGCGGCGGTGGAATATGCCACTGAAAAGCGTGTTTTTGCTCGCAATGGATTAAATGTTTCAGGTATTGAGTATTTCCCCGCTCCGGTGGAAGGACTTGAGGCATTGGCCGCAGGGGAGTTTCAGTTTATGTATGTCCCGGCGGTGACCGCCATTGATGCCTATGTCAACAAAGGGATGAACATTCGCATTGTGGCACCGGCTAGTGGAACCACCGCTGGGGAAATAGCACAAGCGAAGAAGAACCCTACGTTGGCCGCGACCCTCGACGATGCTGGCTTCTGCGCAACTCCCGGCATGACCCGTTGGAGCGATCTAGGAGGGAAAACGGTGGGCGTGCCTGAGCGCAATGGTCAGGCTGAGGTAACGATCGCGGCGGCGGTCCTGGCCGATGGCGGAGATCCTGGAACAATTACGTGGAAAGTGACCCCGTTGAAAGATGTTGTCGCTTTAATCCAGTCGGGCGAGATCGCTGGCGGACTCGCGATTGAGCCTTTTATTAAACAATGCACAAATGCAGGGCTCATTAACTTGGGTTCGGCTCCGTTGAAATTCTTTGACAACGTTGAAACCACTCGTTACTGGGTGACCACCGCTCCTTATGCTGAGGCGAACCCGGAAGCCGTGTTGGCGTTCCAGAAATCCATGTATCAGGTGCATAAGTTTGCTAACAAGTCCGAGGCGAACATGACCACCGTTTTGAAAGGTGAGACAGAGACTGTCGCGCCCACTTACCTGCTTAAAGTGAAGCGCAAAGAAGTGGAGAATATTTCCGCTAAGTTGCTGGCGTTAGGTTTCATTAAACAGCCGGTAGATGTTCCTGGTTTGCTCATGAAGCAATTTGCGCCAACTTCGTGATTAAGGGGCGTCCTGAATATCGTGATGGGGCCCATGGTGAGTTGATTAAAGATGCTCTTCTATGGAATGAAATACATCAGGTTGGGCATGAGAAAACCGCGGCCAAGGGACCCGAAAGACATGTCACTGACTTGGTCACCGATGCTCGGGCCAATCTTGACTCCTGTTGCTTCAATGCTCTTGCGAGCATTCGCCTTATAACTTGAGGCAGGGGTCTTATCGCCTGTTTGCCTCATGGTCAGTTGTTTCCAGCCACTGATTCCTGCCGCATTGAGACACTCCATTGTTTCTTTTCGCTCAGTTTCGCTTCGACCCGTTATGAGGAAAATGTTCATGCCCCAACTTTGAAAATCCTTGAGAAGGTTTCGCGTTGTCTTGATTATTGGTAACTCACAGGTAGTTTCCGCGACCGATGAGCGTTCCGGGTCATATGTGAAGGCTGGGGAATTGGTTGAACTCACGTTGTAAGAGGAAAACAGGGTGTCGTCGATATCGAAAACGGCAGCAGCATCACACGCTTTGATTGCTGCTGGCTTGAGTGAGTCACAGGTTTCTTTGAGCCATGAACGGGTCCACGACTTGGCGCTGCTGACCAAGTCACGGCGATCGCGAGCGACGGCACCGTCGGTGTAGTAAGCAACCACCTGATCCTTGGCTTCGCTACCAATATCCCATGCTTGAGTTGAATCTAGAGTGGGCAGATTTTGACCGGTACCGATGATGGTCTTGCCCGCCGAAACCTTGGAACCTGGATCAACCGTGACAACCGCCTGGCTGGCCAATGGCATCGAAATCAAAAGAGCTGTTGTCAGGGCGAGGACAATGATTCTGAAGTCTCTGCTCATTTGCTGCTCGCATTCAGAATGTTGACGCTGCTGGCGCGTTGGATCGAAAGTTGGGCGTCGTTACCCACGACACAAGATAAAACGTGACCCCCTGCTTTTTTGGTTGGGGTCAAGCCGTGCAGGTGGAGGCCTGGCTGACCAACTCCCAAGAAGTCATTGCCTTGACGGAAGCCAACTAGGACCGCCCTACTGCCGTCAAGATTGAATTCTGTCTGGTTGCTGACAACCTGAGTGAGCGATGGCCACGGCTGTGACTGAGCAGGGACACTGCGAGTGGTGAGTTGAGTGAAGGTACCGCGAACGCGAACCGCCACGATGCCTGCATCGGTCTGTGCGAGTTCGTTGATCGCGGGGATCAGTTGCGAGCACTGGGTGCCGGGGGGAATGGGGCCAGATTTTGTTGGTTTGAACTTGATGGCCTGAACGAACGGGGTGAGTTCCTTACCAGTAATGGGTTCTGGAATACCTGTTGTGGGGATGCGGTAACCGACACCACCGACCATGACAAACTCGCCATCGAGGTTATTGAATGTGCCAAGACCAATTGTGTTTCCCGCCGTTGCATCTTGCATCTGTCCGAGCGCGGTGAAGTCGGGCTGCACCAGATAGTCGTAGGTGCCAATCTGCTGGATAGTTGAATTGTCCGCCGCGTTTGCCGTGAATTGCGGTAAGACTGACAGGCTGATGGCGACTGAGAGGGTTGCGATTGATTTGACAACTGAAGAACTAAGCATGACGTGAGTCTAGAGGGCTGCTGCAGATTGCCCTGCAAGATAGGACAGGCCGAAAGCACTCAACAATCCATTGCCTGCCAGGTAACCATCTGCTCCATGACCCGAAATTCCTGCAGCAGCTCCTCCCGCAGCGTAAAGCCCGGTTACAGCGCTGCCATCATCACGCAAAACCTGGGCATTTTGGTTGACCAGGACTCCACCTTGAGTGTGAAAGAGTGCAGGTTGCACTTTGATTGCAACGTAGGGAGACCCAATTGGCGCCTCAAACATGGAGCGGCCAAATGGATCAGGTGCTGTGTTCAAGGCGCTTGCAAGTGCTGCTGCGAGAGTTTCTTCCAGTGCCGCGGTTTCTACTTCCAGTATCTCGGCGAGATCAGAAACAGTGTCGGCGTGACGCAGGGCACCGCTCTCGACAGTTTCTTGATAATCGCGGAATGCCAAGCAGGCTTGATGGATTCGCTGGTCAAGTATGAGCCAGCCGCGTGCACCGGGCTGCGCGGCGAGCATGGCCGCATACTCGCTGTACCCGCAGGTTTCGTCACCAAAGCGCTCACCATTGATGTTTACGAGGATTGCTCCATGCATGATGGTGGCCCACCCTGCGAGAGTGGAACCATGGACTGCCAGTGCCGCATGGCCTTGGTAGGCATCGAGGAATGAACCTGATGATCCGTGGGCTTGGCCGATTCGAAGTGCATCGCCAAGGGAAGAGTCACTACCGTGGTAGACCGCAGTGCTGATCTCTGGAATAAAACGTTGCACCATCTCTTTATTCGCACCAAACCCGTTGGTTGCCATCAAAACACTGCGAGTTGTGATTTCCTCTCGTGAGCCATTGGGGGTTTCGAGAACTGCAACGAGAGTGTCGCCATCCTGATTAGCCTCAACCAACCGTGCAGGAACCAACATGTCGATTGATTGGTGCGCATCGACCCTGCTGAGCAGGTGGGTCAGGACGCGGTCCCCCTTGCGTCCTTCGATCGTGTGACACCGATCAACGGAATGACCGGGGTAGTGGAAATCCGTGACGAGCGACAACTCAACGCCTTGACTGTCAGCCATCCATTCCACGAGCTCGGCACTGACATCTGTGAGTGTTTTAGTAATGAGTGCGTCCGCGCCATTCTTCGTCTTTTTCATGATGTCCGCTGTGAAAATCTCGGGTGAATCCTCAATCCCTTGCTCGCGCTGCCATCTGCTTCCTGCGCCAGGGAACATGGCCGTAGACATGGAAGTGTTGTTGCCCCTTCTGAAGTGGGGGCTTGAATCGATGAGCAAGACGCGAGCCCCCAATTCGGCGGCACGCAATGCGCCGACTAGCCCGCCACCAGCGCCGGCAACAACGAGATCAACATCGGTCATGCTGACTCCGCGGCAAGTCGAATGAGTGCTTCCTGGGTGGGATCAACGACCCGGACACCAAGGCCCTCTTCATCAACATCCACGGCGGAGCATCCATTGATCACGCTGCGTGCGCCTCGCTCACCAAGTTCTCTGACTGCTTGAGTCATTGCTGCGTTCCACATTTCATGATTTGTCACAGCCTCGAAGGGCAGATCCATGATCTGGACATCGACAAGCGACCCATCCATGCCGTACTCAGCTAATCGACGGCGCAGCTCCTTGGCAATGGCTTCATTGCGCACAATCACGCCATATGGCTCACCGGTGGTGGTCACACTCATGACTGCTTGATGGAGTAAGCCGCGCGTTCCTTGATCACCGTCACTTGGAATGAATGCAGGGTCAAGGACGCAATCAGGAAGAACGAGGTCAAAGCCATCGCCTGAATTCTTGATTACCGTGGCGACGTATTCATCGCTGCTATGGACATCTTCATCAGTATTGAGTGCACGTGGGGCGCTGTCGGGCAGGTCCACGAGCGTCACCTCAAGCCCATCGGGTGAGAGGCGGTTGTAGCGTTCTTGGCGGCGGGCTAGTTCCTCAGCGCCAACATGGATTGGTGTGATTGCAAGTACTCGCATGATTTCTCCTTATTTTGTGTCTAGGTTTTTAGTGGTGAGTGGGTGAGCAGGT
>JBDQMZ010000111.1:0-6416 GCA_040261955.1 Candidatus Nanopelagicales bacterium | reverse complement strand
TGCTGGTTGTCGTTTTCGGGGTTCGCTGATGGTGTCACCGATGAAAATGACGGCGGTGGGAAACACTCCGGCCATCATGGCCCCGGCCAAAGCTCGGAATGCGATGAAGGGCCCGATGTCCATGGGAATAACACTCACAAGGTCCAGGACACCCGCAAGTACGAGGGAAAGTCGAAGTGTTGCGGTCCTGCCCAATCGATCAGAGATGATCCCCCACACAGGTTGCGCCAGACCATAAGCCAATAAGTATGCGCTCATGGAAAGTGTGATGGTGGCGAGATTGACGTCGAAGTCTTGCCCCATTCCCAGGAGCATGGGTGCAACTACTGAGCGCTGAAAAGTAGCAATAAATACTGCATAGGGCAGAAACCCTAAGGTGCGCTCAAGAGTCCAATTAGGCACGGGAAACCAGATTTTGCAGGTCTTGATCACTTGGGGTGTAGGCACCTGCAGCGCTGCGAATCTCTCTCAATGTTTCGAGATCAGATAATTCCACCGTGTCGCGGTCGATCAGACCGAAGACTGGCGATTGCAGAATTTCCACGTATTGAGGGGTGGCTAGCGCCGGGCTAGCATCGCTCATTACCGCGCTGGCTTCCTCCGCGGACATGGCGAGAAGTGCCTTGGTGGTTTCCTTCCACATGGCAACGAGTCGTTCAACTGCAGGGGTGATGGTGTTGCTGCGAGCTGCGAGTACGGTTCCCAGGTAATCGGGATAGAGGTCTGCCGAGGTTGCCCAAGCATGGAGTCCTGATTCCTGTGCTAACACGGCGGACTCGGCATTGAGGATGCTCCCTGCCACCTGACCATCGAGAATCATTTGTGCGCGCTTGGGGGTCGCTCCGATTTCAGTGAAGGATATTTTCTCGACATCGGCACCGATGTGATTAATCAATCTGAATAGTAAAAAGGCAAAACCCGATTTCAGAACATCCACACCAAGTGTTGAATCTTGAACAATGGCAACACTATTTACCTCGGGTCGGGTGAAGAATGTGAGCCCGAGGCCATGGTCTATTGGGCGTAATAAGGTGATGGGAATTTGCGTGCTCAAAGGGTTCTTGTCGGTCGTTGCGTACAGCATCACGTTATCGGGACTCGTGACCGCGATATCAATGTCACCTGAGTCAAGGGACTTGAATTGACCGGGGGAAGAGACAACTTTCTCGGTGCTCCACGAGACATTAAATTCGACGTCAAGCCCTAATTTCTGTGCGGCCGCCAGCACGGGTGATTCACTGAATTGGCCTATTCGAAGGTGGTCTGTTACCTGAGACATGAGCATCCCTTCACTGCAATCGTGAGCCATGTGGTTTCCGATTTTGAGCGCACCGTGCGCCAACAGGATCGCACCTTACTCTCCCTAAGGAACCAATTGAGAAACAAATTGGCCAAAGGGATTGACAAACTATTCATGAAGAGACATTCTCCAGCTATGCAATCGATTGCGAAACCTGGAGGTCACGCATGAAACACGGAAAATTAGGTGCACGAGGACGCATTGGCGCGCTCGTTGCATCACTCGCAGTAGTAAGTCTGGTTGCCAGTGCTTGCAGTTCAAGCGATGGTGACACAGATGCAGCTACGGGAACTGAATCGGCTGCGGAGACAACCGCAGAAGAATCAGCAGCAAGTGAAGATCCGATCCGTATCGGTATTTCACTGCCGCTGACCGGTGATTTCTCGCAGCCTGGTGGAGAGGCTCAGAAGGGTTACAACGCCTGGGCAGCTATCACCAATGCCAACGGGGGTCTTCTGGGCCGCCAAGTGGAGCTTGTTGTCCTTGATGACGCAAGCAGCCAAGAGCAGGTTGTGACAGACTACAACCGTCTCATCAACGAGGAGAAGGTTGATCTTCTTCTCGGCACATTCTCATCATTGTTGAACTACCCAGCATCTGCCGTGGCAGAGAACAATGAGATGGTCCTCATCGCTCCTGCGGGTGGATCGCCCAAGATTTTTGAGCAGAACTTCAAGTACTACTTCTTTGCTCAGCAGGCGACCGCACCAAATCAGGCGAACCCATTTGTGGCGACCATCGCTGCACTCCCTGACGATCAAAAGCCCAAGACGGCTGCCTATGCAATTCAAGATGACCCCTTCGCCGCACCGGTGATCGAGTCAATGCAGGCACAGCTCGAAGCAATGGGTGTTGAGACCGTCTACTCGGAGATGTACCCACCAGAGACAACGAACTTCCAGCCTTTCGCCAGCGCAATCGCTGCCGCTAAGCCAGATCTCGTTGCTCAGGGTGCCGTATTCGAAGATGGCGTCAACTTGGTCAAGAGCATGATTCAGGTTGGTTTCTCACCTAACATCTTGTTCCAGACGTCTGCTCCAAGTAACGGTGCTCAGTTCACCGATGCAATTGGCACAGGCAACCAGGACGGCATCTTCTACGCAGTGTCATGGAGTGAAAAGGCTCCAACACCTGGTAACGCTGAATTCCTAGCAGAGTACGAGGCCCAAAATGGCCCCGGTGTCCCTGCAGAGGATGCAGCTGATGCCTATGCAGCAGCCGAGGTTCTAGCAGCAGCGGTTGAAGCAACTGGTGGTTTGGACAACCCGACCATCATGGAGTGGTTGCATGCAAATTCAGTGTCAACGATCCTCGGTGAACTGTCATGGGATGAGATTGGCCGCCCACAGGGCGAGTTCCTTCTCGCTCAGTGGCAGGGAGACACGGTGAACATCGTTGCTCCTGCAGGCCTGACAACGAGTGACACACTCGTAATGCCAAAGCCAGCCTGGAAGTAGCTGAATCTGCAGTAACCAAAAAATAAGTCTGAATGGTGGGTGGCCCGTCCCCCCGTAAGGCCACCCACCATTCACTTATCAAGGCTTGCCCCTAACAGATGTGACGTAGCACTAGGAAAAGACCCACACACTTTTTTCTTAAAAGACCAATTCCCGCGAAATTGATCGCGCAGATACTTTCCCCGAGGAGGACTCACCGTGCAAATAGTGCAGGTACTTGCCTACGGAATCTTGTTAGGGGGAATTTATGCACTCCTGGCATCGGGTGTGACTCTTATCTTCGGAGTCCTCGACGTTGTTAACGTTGCACAGGGAGCCTTTCTTGTTTTTAGTGCGCTTTTCACTTGGCAGATCTGGGATATGTTCGGAATGGAACCTCTCCTGTTGATCCCAGTGATGGGTGCGATGATGGGAATCATCGGCTGGGCCATTTATCGCGGAATGTTGATTCGCGTGGCACCGCAGGGACCGGGCATGACCGTGTTACTCATGTTCGGTGTGGCCCTAACCATGGAGGGAATCCTCAACCTCGCATTTGGGAATAAATTCAAGTCGGTCACTCCCGCGTATTTCACCGAGTCACTGAAATTAGGCGAAATTGTTTTGCCATATCCACAACTCATTTCAGGCGTTCTTGCGATTGTTGTTCTTGGCGCCATCTACGCATACCTGCGCTTTTCTTGGGCAGGACGAGCCCTGCGAGCATCCTCACAGAACCGTGATGGAGCGGCACTCGTTGGTATCTCGCACAAAAAGGCAGCCGGATTCGCCTTTGCCATCGGCGCTGCTACCGCCGGAGTTGGTGGCGTACTGCTCGCGATTATGTACCCGATCTTTCCCGCAACCCACTACGAGTGGATCGCTCGACTTCTTGGCGTCGTCGTGCTTGGTGGCTTTGGAAGCATCCCGGGCGCGATCATTGCGGCATTGCTTCTGGGAACCATGGAATCCTTTGCGTCCACATTTGTTCCCCAGTGGGCTCCACTGTTCTTCTACGGCACGATTCTGTTGATTCTCGTGTTTCGCCCGCAAGGAATCATGGGTTCCAAGACTCGAGAGGACGTTGCGTGATGCAGAAACTAAGAGAGCCCCGTGTCTTCGTACCGCTACTGCTGTTGCTTCTACTCGCACTTTTCCCCGTGCTGCTCCCCGATAGCACCTACGAGGAGTCAGTACTTATCGCATGTTTCCTTTTGGCCATCATGGCGTCAGGCTGGAACTTGATTTCAGGTCTTGCTGGTTATGTGTCGCTGGGACACAGTGTGTACCTCGGTATTGGCATGTACACCGGTGCGATTTTGTCCAAAGCGTGGGGCATCGAGCCGATGTACCTCATGCCACTGGGTGGAATTTTCGCAGCAATCGTTGCAATCGGAGTCGGCGCTATTGTCCTGAGGTCTCGCAGCCATGCGTTCGTCATCATCACGATCGCAGTGTTGTGGTCCATGCAGTTGCTCGCTCAGGTGGCTAAGCCGATCACGGGTGGCGCAGACGGAATCGTGGTTCCACCGCCACCCTGGGCCAAGGAATTCGGAAATATTCCTTACTACTACATGTTCTTCACCGTTCTTTTGCTGACAATTCTCCTCGCTTGGTTCGTCATGAACTCTCGCCTTGGTGCCGGTTTGGTAGCGATTCGAAATGACGAGGGCAAAGCGGCATCCATCGGTATTAATACGACGCTCTACAAAATCACTGCCTACGCACTGAGCGCTATTCCATTTGGTGTGGCAGGTGCCCTCTATGGCCAGTACCTGTCCTTTGTTAACCCCATTGGAGCATTTGGAATTCTTACCAGCGTCATTCTCGTGTTGGCGGCCCTTGTTGGTGGACGCGGAACCCTGTGGGGCCCTGTCATTGGTGGATTCATCATTGCCTTTGCAAATGAATTTGCAACTGTCAGCGCGGGCGGAGTGAGTGCACGAGTATTGATCATGGGCATTGTTTTGATCCTGGTTGTGATGTTCTTGCCTGCAGGTTTGCTGCCAACGATTTCAGCAGCAATTAAACGTCGCCGCGAGAAGGGTGACACGGTCAAATTCATTGATCAAACTGCTATTGCAAACTCAAGCACTGAAGTGGATACATCGGCCATTAAGGCTCGCGCCCGGAAATCGGGCACACACACCGACAATATTCTTGAGGTCAAGGATATTGTGAAAACCTTTGGTGGTGTGCGTGCGGTTGATGGAGTTTCCCTCACTGTTGAGCGAGGCACGATCACCGGTCTTATCGGGCCCAATGGGTCGGGCAAGACCACTCTGTTCAACTGTATGACAGGGACGTTCACCCCAACCAGTGGCTCAGTGTTGCTTGACGGTGAGAACATCACCAAGGACCGCGTTTGGACTCGTGCGCACGAGGGATTGGGACGAACTTTCCAAATTACCCGCCTGTTCAAGTCAATGACCGTTCTGGACAACTTAGTAGCACCACTGGAACAAACCTCGGCAAAGCAAATGGTTGCTGGTCGTTATTCAGGCGAGGAAGTCGACAGGGCCCGCGAGATTCTCGACTTTATGGGCCTAGCCCAATTTGAAAAACAGAATGCAGCCGCATTGAGCTTTGGTCAGCAAAAACTTGTTGAACTCGCGCAGGTGCTGATGTTGAGGCCCAGCATCATTTTGTTGGACGAGCCTGCCAGTGGGATTAACCCAACATTGATTGAGAAACTGGCCAATGTCATTCGTCGACTCAATGAGGCAGGAACAACGGTCCTGATTGTTGAACACAACATTCCGTTGGTGTTGAGCCTGTGCAGCAAAGTCCATGTGTTGGCTGCCGGTCAGGTGTTGACATCCGGCACACCTGAGGAAATCCGCAACGATCCCCTTGTCATCGAGGCGTACCTCGGCCCTGATCACCTGTTGGAGGCTCCCAGTGTCTGAGTCAACTATTCTCACAATGGATAAAGTCGAAGCCGGATACGGCGGCGGCTTGGTACTCCAGGGGTTATCGCTAGAACTGGCCAAAGGAACCATCACCTGCATTGTTGGACCCAATGGTGCAGGCAAGAGCACGGTCCTTCGAGTGATCAGTGGTTTGCTCAAGCCATCAAGTGGCACGGTGACCTTGGGATCTGAAGCCATTGGTGGCAAAGCTCCCGCAGATATTTTGCGACTGGGCGTAGCCCAAGTGCCTCAGAGTGGCGCGCTATTCCCCGACATGAGCGTGCACGAGAACGTCATGTTGGGAGGCTATCCAATTCGCAGAGAGCGTGCGCTCCTTAAGTCGCGCATCGCGATGGTTGAAGAAATGATGCCCATTGTTAAAGAGCGGGCCCACGACAAAGCGGGCAACCTATCTGGTGGGCAACGGCGCATGGTGGAGATCAGTCGTGCTTTGATTCTTGATCCTTCCCTCGTCTTGATGGACGAGCCATCCTTGGGTCTTGACCCAAAGTCAGTTGCCAAAGTCGCCGCGGTAATTCGCAATATGGCCAGTGAGGGTCGCACGGTTCTTCTCGTTGAGCAGAATGTTCGGCTCGGCATGAACCTCGCGACTCATGGTGTCGTCATGGAACAAGGAACTGTGCGACTAACAGGAGTCTCTTCATGTTTCGAGGACAATACCGAGGTTGCGTCAATGTATCTGGGCAAGGCGATCTAGAAGTAACAATGAACCCGTCCAATTCACTGATGTTAGACAGTGATAAGTCC
>JBDQMZ010000009.1:0-4937 GCA_040261955.1 Candidatus Nanopelagicales bacterium | reverse complement strand
GCGCTGGCTCCTGTCGAGAGGGCCTGCTCCTGGTATTCGACAGCAGGCGTCGAGAACATCTGGAAATTGCTCGTGGCCTGGTCCACACCTCCAACCGCCTGGGCGGCCGGAGCGATCGCCACTCCACCAAGAATGAGCGCGCCACTAATGGCACCAGCGACCGCGCGGACGAGAGTGGATTTCATCGATTCGAAAAACACAGGTTCACCTTCCGTTGCCTACCTTTGAATCGTGCCATACACAGCACGGTTGGGCACCCAATTCGCGTAAAGCGGGGTGCTCGGGCCCCTCATCATCGTTCCTATGTCGGTTCTTGGAACAGGACCGTGACCGTGGATAGGGGTTTGCCGGAAGCTTGTCCGGTCCGAGCTTGTCGCTGAGCTGGCGATCAATGCGAAGAGTCCCGTGCAAGAGATCGAGCCGATCGGTCGGGCTTGAGTCCACAAGCTCATCGGCCATCGCGTGCCGATAGACGGCCGTTACGAGCCCTCGAGAGCCGTCGATCGTGGTCTCCGAGAGTCCACGTGAGCGGAGATTCGCGAGTGCGCGTTGGATGTCGCCGGCTGTGATCTCCGAGAGTCGAAGCTCACCGAGTCCGGCTCTCTCGAGTCGCTTCCGGCGTGAATGCCATCCGGAGATCGTTCCCTCGGCCCACTCGGGATGCATCGCCGGGATCGAGAGCGCGTACTCGTCGAACGTGATCGGAGAGGAGCTCTTCGGTATCGAGTCATCCTTCGATGCTCGGCGATGGCCTTGCCACTCGAGCGCATCGGAGAGCCTCTCAAAGCTCTTCGAGCGTTGCCGGCCGTGACGGTCTCGGACGCGCACAACGTACTTACCGCTCCGGTGATCCTTGAGGACGCCGGGATGCCGAGTCGTGCTTCGAGTAGTGCCCACGAGTCGAGAGTACCCGGCTCCGGACAACACCGGGACAACACCAGGCCCGAACGTCGAGCGACTCCGAATGACTTTCGATGACTATTTGTGGGGGAATCTGCGCCCGTGACGCATCATCGAGGAGCCGTAGCACTCTCCGGCTTATAGGTCGGCTCGTTCCCCTAATTGATGATTGAGTCTGTGCCTAGGAGCGCAGTCCCAGTTTCGAAACAACTTCGAGCGTTGATGCGGCGGCGTTGAGGGTGTAGAAGTGCAAGCCCTCGGCACCCGCGTCCAGGACTTGATCGCTAACTCGAGTTGCAATGTCGATGCCGAGTTCCCGGGTTGATTCGGGGTCGTCCTGATACTTTTCAAAATCAGTCATCATGGAGTCTGGGATCTCGCCGTTGGCGAAGTCAAGCATTCGAGTGAATTGCCTGAAGCTGGTCACGGGCATGATGCCCGGGTAGACGGTCAGTTGTGACCCGCGCCTTTTTAGTTCATCGATAAGTCGTGCATAGGACTCAGGCTGAAAGACAAATTGGGTGACGGCGAAAGTAGCTCCCAGTTCTTCTTTTCTGAGTAGGACATCGATGCCCTCGTCGAAACCACTTGCTGACGGGTGAATATCTGGAAATGCTGCGACGCCGATGGTGAAGGTTCCAAATGAGTTCGCCATTTCGACCAATTCATCAGCATGGGCGAACCCACCCGGTGTTGTTACCCAGGGGGCAGTGGGGCCATCAGCGGGATCACCCCGGAGAGCCAAGATGTCAGTGATCCCGGCATCCTGGAACTGTTGCAGAATTGCCTGGACTTCATCTTTGGTGGAACCCACGCAGGTGAGGTGCGCGATTGTTCGATACCCGGTTTCGCGGTAAATATCGCACGTGACTTTGATGGTGCGTTCACGAGTGCTGCCACCCGCGCCGTAGGTGACGGAGACAAAATCAGGGGCGACGGCATCAAGTTCACGTATTGTCTCAAACAAACTGGCTTCACCGTCGGGGGTTTTGGGTGGGAAGAACTCGAATGAGATCGTCGGGTTGTTAACGCGCATTGAAGTACTTCGCTTCGGGGTGGTGAACGATGATCGCCGAGGTTGACTGTTCGGGGTGAAGCTGGAATTCATCAGACAACTCAACGCCAATGCGTTCGGGTTCCAAGAGTTCACAGAGTTGAATCTGGTCTTCCAGGTTCGGGCAGGCGGGGTACCCAAATGAATAGCGTGAACCCCGGTAGCCCTGATCAAGGATTTCCTGCAGGTCGGCTGAGTCTTCGGTGGAGAAGTTCAACTCGCCTCGAACCCGTGCGTGCCAGTGCTCGGCCAGCGCCTCGGTCAGTTGCACTGAAAGCCCGTGCAACTCGAGGTACTCGCGGTAGGCATCTTTGGCAAAGAGTTCAGACGCTGCAACACTGACAGCGTTACCCATGGTCACGACGTGGAATGCAACAACATCGATTTTGCCTGATTCTTTGGATGCAAAGAAGTCCGCCAGACAGAGTTTGCGATCCCTTCTTTGACGGGGGAAAGTGAAGCGGGTGCGCTCTTGGCCTTTATTGGGTCCCTCGTGGTGCAGGATCACCAGATCGTTGCCTTCGGAGTAGCACGGGAAGTAGCCGTAAACAACTGCTGCTTCGAGCCACCCATTGGCTTGAGCTTCATTGAGCAACAGGCGCAGTCGTGGACGGGCTTCCTGCTCGATCATGGTTTGGTAGGTGTCTCGATTGCCTTTAAGACCCCATTGGCCAACAAATAGCGCGCGTTCATCCAGCATGCCAACGTAGTCAGCTAATGAGATTCCCTTGACCACTCGACTTCCCCAGAATGGTGGGGTAGGAATTTCGTTATCGACTGCAACGTCGCTGCGGTCGGTGCTGACCGTTTCGTCGTCATTGCGCTCAATTTTTTTGACCCTGCGCTTGCGCAACTCGGGGAGTTCCGCGCCTGCTTCGCCACGCTTGATCGACATCATGGTGTCCATGAGTGATAGCCCCTCGAAGGCATCCTTGGCGTAGCGCACCGTGCCGGGGAATTCAGAACTCAGGTCGTCCTCGACGAAAGCGCGGGTGAGTGCTGCGCCACCGAGGATTATGGGCCACTTTTCGTTGAGGCCCTGCTTGGTCAACTCCTGCAGGTTCTCGCGCATGACAACGGTGCTCTTGACCAGTAATCCTGATAGCCCAATGACATCAACATTGTTTTCTTCAGCCGCGCTAATGATCGACCCGATGGGCTGCTTGATGCCAATGTTGACGGTGGAGTAGCCATTGTTGGTCAAAATTATGTCCACGAGGTTTTTGCCAATATCGTGGACGTCGCCCTTGACTGTTGCAAGGAGGATTTTGCCTCGCCCAGCATCGGATTCCACTTTCTCCATATGAGGCTCGAGGTAGGCGACTGCTTTTTTCATGACTTCGGCGGACTGCAATACAAAAGGCAATTGCATTTCACCTTTGCCAAAAAGCTCACCAACGGTTTTCATGCCCGACAGGAGATAGGTGTTGATGATTTCCAACGGTTTGATGCCCGCGGCCATGGCCTCATCAAGGTCTGCCTCAAGGCCTTTGCCTTCTCCGTCAATGATTCGCTGGGGGAGGCGTTCCTGCATGGGCAAAAGCGCCAGTTCCTCAGCAACGGAGAGCCTGCCGGCTGTTGTTTCAGCATTCTCAAATAGTTCGAGGAACTTTTGCAACGGGTCGTAGGTGAGATCATCTTCGTCGTTGTATTCCCTGCGGTCATAGATCAGATCTAGGGCAACGTTTCGCTGTTCTTCAGGGATTCGAGCGAGGGGCATGATTTTCGATGGATGCGCGATCGCGGAGGTGAGCCCAGCCTCAACGGCCTCGTGCAAGAACATCGAGTTCAAAACGATGCGCGCCTGCGGCTTGAGGCCAAAGGAAATATTGCTCACGCCGAGGGTTGTTTGAATTTCAGGGAACGCGGTGGTGAGCTCTTTAATTGCACGAAGAGTTTCAATGCCGTCTCTGCGGGATACTTCCTGTCCCGTGGCAATGGGGAATGTCAGCGTATCAACCAAAATGTCGCTGACGTTCATGCCCCAGTTTTCGGTGAGATCAGTGATTAGGCGTCGAGCAACCTGGACTTTCCAATCCGCGGTGCGGGCTTGACCTTCCTCATCAATTGTCAGCGCGACAACGGCTGCGCCATGTTCTTTCACCAAAGGCATGATGCGGGCATAGCGGGATTCAGGTCCATCACCATCCTCGAAATTGACCGAGTTGACCAATGAACGTCCGCCCAGTCTTTCAAGACCTGCTTTTAAGACCGCGGGCTCAGTTGAGTCGAGCATGATCGGAAGTGTCGAGGCCGTTGCCAAGAGCGAGGCAAGGTGTGACATGTCTGCAACACCGTCACGCCCCACGTAATCGACACAAAGATCGAGCATGTGGGCGCCATCTCTAATTTGTTCTTTAGCAATATCAATGCAGGCTTGCCAATCGTCAGCCAGAAGTGCTTCACGGAATGCCTTGGATCCATTGGCGTTGGCGCGTTCTCCGATCGCGAGGTAGGTCAAGTCTTGGCGGAAGGGAACATGTTGGTAGAGCGATGCCGCCCCGGGTTCGTTGATTCGATCGATGGTCAATACCTCGCGCGCACTTGCAAAATGACTCGTGAGCGCTCGAATGTGATCGGGTGTTGTTCCGCAGCAACCTCCAATGAGTGTCACGCCATACTCCCGGTTGAAGTCAAGCAGTGATGCAGCCAGTTCATCAGGGCTGAGGTCATACGTTGCACCGTTGGGGCCAAGCACGGGAAGTCCGGCATTGGGCATGCACGAGATGGGAAGTTCTGTGCGGTGCGAGAGAGTGCGCAGGTGCTCACTCATTTCGGTGGGCCCCGTTGCGCAGTTAAGTCCAATGACGTCAATGTTTAATGGTTCGAGCGCACTCAGTGCCGCACCGATTTCTGAACCCATCAACATGGTGCCCGTGGTCTCAATTGTCACTTGAGCTATCAGCAGGATGTCGCGTTCAGCTGATTCGATCGCCTCGCGGGCGCCGTTGATGGCTGCCTTGGCTTGGAGCAAATCCTGAGT
>JBDQMZ010000008.1:0-16522 GCA_040261955.1 Candidatus Nanopelagicales bacterium | reverse complement strand
TCGCACCTTTGGCCCAGCGATACACAGCCCAACAAAGCCCCGCGTCAATTCGCTTCAAATCATGCAATTTGTGATCATGTTCAACCCCACTTAATTCTCCCCAGACTTTCGTGATTCGTTCGAGTGCTCCTTCCGTGAGACCGCCGGGAACCGATGGCGTGTCAATGTATTCATTGCGGCGTGATTCATAGAGAAATGAGGAGCATACGGCTGCCAGTGACGCAGGATCGAGAGAATCGAGGATCCCCGAAAGTATGGTCTGCGCAATGAGCAGATCTGCCTCTGAGTAAATCCCCTTGAGCACCTCTCCCCTGTCGGTGACGCGCCACTCGCTACCGGTCACACCACTGTCACGGGCCAAGTAGCCAAGGTCACCAAGAACCTCACACAGACGATCGAATCGGCGCGAGATTGTGTTCGTGCGCCCTTTCATCCGGCCTTGAACTTCAGCGATTTGCTGGTCAATTTTGTGGAATCGTTCGCCCCACCGAGCATGAGCCTCTCGATCCTCGCAGGAATGACAAGGGTGCAGTTTCATGGCATCCCGCAGCCCCTGAATCTCCGGATTGATCTTGCTCGATTTCTTAGAACGTCTGCCGAGGTCGCCGGTCTCTGATGCAATTGCTCGTACTTGCGCAGCCAGAGACTTGCGAAGCTTTTGATCCTTCGAAGTAAAAGACTTGGGCACCCGAACACGACCAATAGGCGATAGGTCATGAAGTCCATCATGATGATTAAGGCGTCGGATTTGTCGGTCACCGGTCATCACGACCGGCCGAGGCTCCTCGCGTGTGTTCACCGAAGCAGGGTTAATTACTACCGCAGGACCTGACTTTTTCCCGGACGCTAGCAGGATGACGTCGCCAACCTTCAAGGAGCGCAATTGAGCATCGCCGGTGGCACGTCGATGTTGTACGGCGGCACGAGTATCAGATTTCTCAGCCAGTGCGATTCGATTACGCAGATCCGCATACTCATTAAAGTCCCCAAGATGACACTGCATAGCGTCTGCATATCCCTGCTTGGCTTCTTCCAACTTGCGCAACTCACTTGCCAGTCCAACGACCGAGCGATCCGCCTGAAATTGAGCAAATGAAGTCTCAAGTAGTTCTCGGGCGCGGGTCGCACCGATACTCCCCACAAGATTGACCGCCATGTTGTAGCTGGGACGAAATGACGACTTTAATGGGTATGTACGTGTTGAAGCCAAACCCGCCAGCGTACGTGGATCCAAGTCGGGCTGCCACAAAACGACAGCGTGACCTTCAACGTCGATTCCGCGCCTACCCGCTCTTCCCGTTAACTGGGTGTATTCGCCCGGTGAAAGATCAACGTGTGCTTCCCCATTCCACTTGACCAAGCGTTCAAGGATCACGCACCGGGCTGGCATATTAATACCCAGAGCAAGAGTTTCTGTAGCAAAAACCACCTTGAGCAACCCTTGCTGAAAAAGGACTTCGACGATCTCCTTGAACCGAGGCAATAGGCCTGCGTGGTGTGCGGCCACTCCTCTTTCGAGTGCATCGATCCAGTCGGAGAAACCCAAGGCGGCCAAATCTTCGTCGGGGAGGTCTCTGGTGGCCTCAAGAACTTGGGCACGTATTGAGGTCTGTTCCTGACGGTCAGTGAGACGGAGCCCTGATCGCAAAACTTGCTCAACTGCATCATCACAACCAGCACGGCTGAAAAGGAAATAGATGGCTGGGAGCAGTCCATCCCGCTCGAGTCGCTCGACAACATCGCTGCGCCATGGGGTCAGCGGTGAACGTTGGCTTCTTCCGCGAGCGTGGGATGCATCACGCTTTGGCTGGCGACCGCCGTGTGTGAGAGCAATAAGTTCAGGATTGACTTCATGGCCAGTGTCATCGACAAAAAGGTCATATAAATGTTTACCCGCCATAACATGTTGCCACAACGGAACGGGTCTGTGCTCTTCAACGACCACTTCCGTTTCGCCGCGCAGCGTTGCGAGCCATTGCCCGAATTCCTCCGCATTACTCACCGTTGCACTGAGTGCCACAATCGTGACTGATGAGGGCAGGTGGATGATGACTTCTTCCCATACCGCCCCACGTGATCGATCAGCCAGATAATGGACTTCATCCATGATGACGTAAGCAAGATTAGAAAGGGTTTGAGAACCTGCATAGAGCATGTTCCTCAGAACTTCGGTGGTCATGACGACAATCGGCGCTTCACCGTTAATGCTGTTATCACCGGTAAGGAGACCTATGTTCTTTTCACCGTAACGAGCAACTAACTCGGCAAACTTTTGATTAGAAAGCGCCTTGATAGGCGTTGTGTAGAAACATTTGGTTCCAGCCTCGAGGGCTCTGAAAATTGCAAATTCACCGACGACCGTTTTACCCGAACCCGTGGGTGCAGCGACGAGTACGCCCTTGCCGGATTCGATGGCCCGGCAGGCTTCAATTTGGAAGGGATCTAGTTCAAATTCATATTGATCAACGAACGCACCAACAAAGGTTTTTTTTAATTGAGATCGTTGCGCTGATGCCGCGTATCGTTCAGCGGCAGTTGGCATGAGAGCAGCCTAAGGCACGACCGTCAAATACACGGGAGGAGAAGCTATTCAGGCAATTCGTCATCGAGGGGGGAAAGTTCATCATCGCCATAAGCATCGAAATCAATACCGCGCTTGCGAGCCCTTCTTCGATCGTTGAGGAGCGATATGCCAACGGCAATCAGAACCAAGATCAAGATGGGACCGGCCAAAAGCGCCAGGTTGATGGGATCTCCAGTCGGAGTAGCAACCGCAGAGAACAGGAACACAATGAAGATGATCCATCGCCACCAAGAAACGAGTCGTTTGCCCGACAGGATTCCAGCAAAATTCAACAGGACGATGAACAATGGAGTTAGAAAGCCAACCCCAAAAACGAGTACGGTGCGCAAAAAGAATGATAGGTACTTGTCAACTGACACGATGTTCTCCACGTTTTCAGGGGTGAAACCGAGAAGAATTTCGAGTCCCAATGGCATGACGAGATACGCCAGAGCGATTCCTGCAGCAAATAGAGGGGTTGCGATTACTACAAACCCGATTGCCCATCGACGTTCATTACGGTGCAGGCCAGGTGTGACAAATCTCCAGAGCTGGTAGAGCCAAACTGGGGCACTGAGAACCAATCCAGCTACCGCAGAGACTTGAATTTGCAGAACGAATGGGTCAGCAACACCTGTAAGCGCAAGCGTTACATCCTTGCCATCTGCTTGGGCTTGGGCAATAACGTCAGTGAACGGCCTGCTAATCCAGGCGAAAATTTCAGCGTAATAGATCCAGCCGATAACCATCCCCGCGACAATGGCTATCCCACTCTTAAACAGTCGATTTCTGAGCTCGCGCAAATGTTCGGTGAGAGGCATGGCAACATGCGAACCGCGTGACTGCTCTGACGACCCAGCATCTCCATCTGGTGAGTCTGATGGATTCTTCGACGTATCCTTGCCCCGTCCTATGCGATCCATAATCGCCATGGGGATTGGTTAGCTTTCAGTTTTTTCGGAGGACTTGCTTTCCTCGGTGACGGTTTGACTCTCACTGCCTGTGACCTCTTTTGTCGCATCCAACGAATCAGACGGATCTGAAGAATCGGTCAGCCCCTTGGTCTCGGCCTTAAAGATGCGCAGTGATCGACCTAATCCCCGTGCTGCATCAGGTAATCTCTTGGCGCCAAAAAGAAGTAGAAGCAGCGCAACAATAATGAGCCATTCCCAGCCCTTCAAGTTACTAAACACCGTGTACCTCTTTCAATCACCAGTCCACGCGCGGACCGCGCTCTCGAATCCGAACTATCCGACGGAATCACCTTAACCCCTCAAAGCCTAATCCCTAGCTGAAAGCGCGGCTAGGCTGGCACGCGCATTCTGGGCAATCTCCTCGGTCAAGTGTCGGGGCTCAAGGAGCTGCATTGAGCCACCAAGGCTCATTACCCAACTCAAAAGCCAATCCTCGGTCAGGTAAGGCACGCTGATCGTGAGGGGCTCGTGGCTGATCACCTCCACATAGGGTTCCTCGGCTACCCAGGAGCTCTCTGGGTCTACCTGGACCAGAGCGCGAGGAATCTCGTTGTAACTGTCCTTTGACACGAACCAGGAATCAAGACCACCTGAAGCGGGGAGATGGGTATGTTGATGCTGTGGTGGCGGGGCATTTTCCTTGGTTATTTCAATGGACAAAATTCGATCGAGCCTAAAAATGCGTCGGGCTTCTGCGCGCTCACAATATCCCTCGAGATACATGTAGTCATCAACTACAAAAACCCTGATGGGAGAAACTCGACGCTCAGTGACCTCATCGCTGCCCGAGGAGTACGTCATTGCAAGTTGGACGTTACCTTCAAGGGCAGCGTCGATCGTGTCGCGAAATTCCTGATTCGTTTGCGGTGTCAATTGAACGAACTCTGAAGTGGCTCCACAAGCCTCATCGAGTTTAGCTACTAATACCGCGATGTCCTCGCGATACTCCACGCCAGGAATTTGAGAGATGAGTCGGAGCGCAACGGACAGCGCCGCGCCTTCTTCTGCGGTCAGCCGAAGTGGCGCCGTGAGTGTCTGTGGGTCCTGAACCCAAATGCGGTCGTCATCCCAGAAGTCAATGTCAACGAGTTGATCTGGACCGTATCCCGGGAGACCACATACGACAAGTTGCCACAGATCCTTGGTCAGTTGCTCCACTGTTATGTCGAAGTGGCGCGCAGCCTCGGTTAGCGTTATTCCCTGCCTAGCCGAGAGCCATGGAACTAATGCCAATAGTCGCGCTAAACGTTCATTGACCGTTTCAGCCACTGCCATCACCCCTGAATTCGTGAGCAGTTGCTAAAGACTCCAGAGACACAAGAAAATCTTCGCGTAGATCTTTTGGCTCAACAGAGATGATTGCGGTGGCAGATGAAAGCATCCACGGTATGAGTTCGGCTCGGCTCGCCTTGACATTAATAACGTCAATTCCGTTGTTCGACGTAATGCCGAGTGCGTGCCTCATGAGGGATCCTCCTCGCCCAGCACTGACACAAATAGTCGCGTCAGTGAGTGACTCCCCTGGTGGCAGCTTGACGGTTCTGGTTCTGTCTTGCGGGGGCTCATGAGTATGCAACTGTGCGCTTACATTCACCGACCCTTGGATCCTGGTAAGTTTGAATGTGCGCTCCTCTCCCCTGTCTTGGTCGTAGCCCACGACGTACCAATTTCCGTTACGACATATAACGGCCCATGGCTCAACCGAGCGTTTCTCAGGGTCGTGCCCGGGTGCACGGTATGAAAAACTGACTACTTTTTTCTCCCGCGCGGCATTTAAAAGTGGGATGATCGCGCCGTCTTGGGCGCGCACCCGGGCAACACCTTGAATGAGTGGAGAGATCGCCCCTGACTTTTCCGTTTGAGACTCAATTTTACGCATAGCTGTCCGGGCAGCACTACCAAGGACGGCCTTGTCCCACACCTGTGTTGCGATACTCAGCACAGTCAAATCCCTTGAAGTCAACTGCAAATCTATGTACGCATAGGTTGCTGGCGCGATGACATATCCGAGGGCGTCACCGAAGGCATCGAAGACTGTTTCCACGGGAATACCCATGCTACGGAGTTCGTCTTTATCCCTTTCGAACATTCTCTCGAAGGCTTCATCGGACTCGCTTGACTCATACCCAGCCACTGTTGCCCTAATGTCTGAGCGACTCATTGAACCTTGTGTTCCCATGAGGGCAAAAACAAGATTCAGGAGCCTTTCAGTTTTATCCCGACGCATTGAG
Source organism: Candidatus Nanopelagicales bacterium (assembly GCA_040261955.1). GTDB lineage: Bacteria > Actinomycetota > Actinomycetes > S36-B12 > S36-B12 > UBA4592. The sequence continues at coordinate 10,754 of JBDQMZ010000008.1, read as the reverse complement.
ATGGTTTCCGCTCATGTGAGAAAGGGAAGGACCGTTGACCTTGCGCGACCTAGTGCGTCTCAAGTAAGTCAATGATGAAAACGAGCGTGCGACCAGATAGTCGGTGGCCCCCGCTCACGCCATATGCCAATCGCGGAGGAATCACGAGTTGTCTGCGACCACCAACTCGCATACCCGGGATGCCTTCTTGCCAGCCGGCAATGAGACCCGCAAGTGGGAATGCGATGCTCTCGCCGCGATCCCATGACGCATCAAATTGCTCACCGGTCTCGAAATCCACGCCAACGTAGTGAACGTCAACCTGGGCGCCTGGCAGGGCTTCTGCACCGTCGCCCACGATTATGTCCGTGATAACGAGTTCCTCAGGAGCGGGTCCCTCAATGAAATCTACTTCTGGTTTCGTTTTCTCACTCATGGTGCTCCAATCATTGGTTGATGTCAACAAGTTCGACGACAAAGATCAGTGTTTCATTGGGCGCGATGCCTCCGGTGCCATTTGCACCGTATCCCAGGTCGCCTGGAATTTGAAGCAGTCTACGTTCACCAATCTGCATTCCAGGTACCCCTTGTATCCATCCCTCAATGAGCCCACCTGGATTGAGACCAAAAGTGGCGGGCTCACCACGCACCCATGACGAATCAAACATGGCACCGCTGCTCTGGCCCACACCGCAGTAATTAACAGTGATGGTGTCACCAATTGCCACACTCGCACCATTGCCCGGCACGAGGTCAGTGATGATTAGGTCGACAGCCGGCTGAGAATCAGGTCCAACGCTAATGATCGGAATGTCAGTTCCACCGATAACCAGTCCATCGATAGCAATTCCTTCAGGGGCACCGTCTTGGACCACCGGCGCCGCCCCCAGACCGCAGTCATTTACGGAGTAAGTTGCACCAGAATCTGCTGCTGATTGTTCTGCTGGGTCGCTACTGCATGCGGCTAGTGTCAGGAGCCCTAGTCCAAAAATGGAAATTGCTGCCGTATTCATTCGTGTCTTCACCTGACGAGGATACCTACAGGCTTGCAATCATGCGTTCAACCCGTTCATCGGTGTGTTGGAATGGGTCCTTCAGTAGGAGGGTCCGTTGACCTTGGTCATTGAGTTTCAAATGCACCCAATCCACGGTGTAGTCCCTCTTCCTATCGCCAGCGCGAGCAATGAAGTCTCCCCGAAGTTTGGCTCGCGTTGTTTGAGGCGGGACGGTCCTTGCACTCTGAATTTGGTCCTCAGATACAACGGTTCGGACTAGACCCTTCCTCTCAAGAAGGTAGAACAAGCCTCTCGAGGTGTTGATATCGTGGTACGCGAGATCTATCTGCGCTATCCGTGCGCTTGCCAGATCGAGATCGTGCTTTCGCATGTATCGATCAAGTAGTTTCCATTTGATCACCCAATCGATTTCTCGATCCACCGTGTCGAAGTTTTCGTTTTCAAAGGCCCTGAGCGTTCGCCCCCACAGATCCATCGCTTGAAGAATGCTTGGATCTTTGATCTCACGGCGATCAACAAAATCCGAGACCTTGTCAAAGTACTCCGATTGAATCTGGAAAGCGGATAATTCTCTTCCGTTTGCTAACTTGACGGTTTTGGTCCCCGTTACGTCGTGACTAATCTCTCGAATTGCTCGAATCGGATTGGCCAATGTGAGGTCACGCATCACGACACCTTCTTCGATCATGCGCAACACAAGGTGCGCGCTGACCACTTTGAGGAGCGTTGTCGTCTCACTCATATTGCTATCCCCCACGATTACATGGAGCCGTCGATAGAGATCTGCATCCGCATGGGGTTCGTCTCGGGTATTAATAATCGGGCGCGACCTTGTGGTTGCGCTCGAAACCCCCTCCCACATGTGGTCGGCACGCTGGCTGATTGCATAACTAGCCCCGCGTGGTGTCTGCACCACTTTTCCAGCACCAACGGTTATTTGACGCGAAATGAGAAAAGGAATGAACATCGAAGCAAGATGCGTGAAATCCGTGTGGCGATCTATGAGGAAATTCTCGTGGCAGCCGTACGAATTTCCAGCTGAATCCGTGTTGTTCTTGAACAAGTAGACATCACCGTTGATGGCTTCGTGGGCGAGCCTTTCTTCGGCTTCAATGGAAAGTTCTTCAAGGATCCGCTCACCAGCTCTGTCCTGTGCGATCAAACTAATAAAGTCATCACATTCAGCTGTGGCGTATTCAGGATGCGATCCCACATCCAGGTACAGCCGCGAACCATTTTTCAGGAACACGTTGCTACTGCGGCCCCAACTCACGACCTTTCGAAAAAGATATCGAGCTACTTCATCTGGGCTCAGGCGCCTTTGACCTTTAAACGTGCATGTGACGCCGTACTCCGTTTCAAGACCAAAGATGCGACGCTCCATGCATCCCTACTTCACAAGATCAGCGATGTGGGACTGATCAAATCGAACAAAAGTCCTCCGAGGTCGCGAGCGATCCAAAAATGCTATTTCGAGATCATCGTGCGGCGCATCTCCGCGCAGCACCATGATGGCGACTTTCAAAGCCTCAGAAACTGAATGGTCAACTCGAAATTCCTCAGAAATGGAAGCACTCATTGACTCAGAATCGCCACCCATGCAGATGAACCCCGCTTGGTCGTGCACCGAACCGTCAAAAGAAATTCGATACAGCTGGTCGTGATCAACGTCTGCGCCGACTTCAGCTACTGCAATTTCAACCTCGTATGGCTTGGCTGCATCAATAAAGATTGAACCTAGTGTTTGTGCATAAGCATTAGCAATAGTTCGAACGGTCACATCAGCGCGGTCATAGGAATAACCTCGCATGTCTGCGAGGCGTACGCCTGCCACACGAAGGCTCTCGAACTCGTTGTATTTGCCAACTGCAGCGAAACCAATGCGGTCGTAGATCTCACCAACTTTATGGAGTGCTCGTGAGGGATTATCAGCCACAAAGAGAATCCCGTCATTACAACTCTGAACGATGACAGAACGACCACGCTTAATTCCCTTGGACGCAAATTCAGCTTTGTCAGCGATTACTTGCTCCGGTGAAACGTAATAGGGCATGCTCATGAGTGACCACCAGAGTTTCCAGTCGCATTGGTGGCACCATTGGGATTAACCGACCTTCGTTGCAGCATGTCTCGCGATAGGGACTCTATGCGCAGTGCTTCCACCTCCGCAACGCCGTTTTTGTCAACGAAATACACGAGTGGGTAAATACCTCGGTTGACATCAGGCCCACCTGTTGCACTGTCATCATCAGCGGCGTCATAGAGAGCTTCTATGGCCACAGTGATGGCATCGTCTCGTTCCTGGAGGATCGATGACAATTTTTTGAGAGATCCCCGCGCAAAATGCGCTCCAGAGCCCACCGCATAGAAATCATGCTCTTCATAGCGACCACCTGTGACGTCATAGGAAAAAATCCTGCCCAAGCTTCGAGTGGAATCGAAACCCGCGAGCAGTGGCACGACGGCAAGACCCTGCATTGCCATTCCGAGATTTCCTCGGAGCAAACTCGAAAGCCTGTTTGCCTTTCCATCCAACGACAGCGATGTACCTTCGATTTTTTCATAGTGCTCAAGTTCTACTTGAAAGAGCTTGACCAGCTCGATGGCTAACCCGGCAGTGCCTGCAATACCAACAACCGAGAATTCATCAGTGGGATAAACCTTTTGTATGTCCCTCTGAGCAATAATGTTGCCGGTTGTGGCCCTTCGATCACCAGCCATGATGACTCCGCCGTCGTACCTAACAGCCACAATGGTCGTTCCGTGTGGGGCATCAATGTCAGACGCCCCAGGTGAACCAAAAACTGGTTGAGCAACTCCTGATTTGCTGCTTGCAAGATATTCTGCAAATGAAGACTGTGAATTCACTGGCCACCCTTTTGAACAAACGACTTTACAAAATCTTCTGCGTTAACTTCAAGGAGCTCATCAATGTCGCCCAATATTGCGTCAACATCCGAATCAAGTTCGGAGTCGCCGGTCTGGGCAGACTTATCCAGAGCGACGTCTGTTTCCAAAGATTCGTTATCCGAATCACGACGATTACCCTTTGATTGTGAGTGCTCTTGAGTTGGCATGGAGACAGCGTAACGCCTTTTCCAGATGATCGTTTGTCGAATCTATTGGTCTGGTGCTTGTAGAGCCTCTAAGAGCTCACGAGCACTATCTGAACGGGCCAATATTTCTCCAACACCATGCTTTGTGCCTCGTAGCGGATCAAGTGTGGGGACCCGCAAAAGTGTGTCACCGCCTGTATCGAATACAACAGAATCCCATGACGCTGCCGCAATGTTCTCGGGATACTTGCGCACACACTCCCCTCTGAAATAGGCGCGTGTGTCAGCTGGAGGTTCGCTGATTGCCTGCTCGACTTCTGCATCGGTAAAGATCCGACGCAAGGAGCCCTTGACTTCAAGTGCCCTTGCGATGCCACGATTGGGGTCAACATCGCTGTATTGCAGGTCTATGAGTGCCAGTCGCGGATCGGACCAATTGGACTTATCGCGTTTCATGTACGCCTGCATGAGTTGATATTTAGCCACCCAATCGATTGTCGAGGCACAACTCATCAAGTCATGCTCCAGTGAATGGAGGGTTGATTCCCACAGTTGAAGAATTTCAGTTGTTTGTTCGTCGTTTGCCCCCGTCCTCTCACACAGATTCCTTGCCGCCTCTAAATACTTATGTTGGATATCCAACGCTCGAAGTGTCTGGCCGTTCTTCATCGCGATCCGATGACTGAGACTCGTGTCATAGGAAACCCGCGTGAGTTCAGCCACGGGGTGCACGATTTCCCAATCCGCATCGAAGGAATACCCAGATTCTATGAGCGCCAACACAAGGGACGTTGACCCCATTTTGAGTAATGTCGCTGTGTCTGACAGATTGGCGTCGCCCACGATTACATGAAGTCTGCGGTGCTTTTCTGGATCTGCATGCGGTTCATCACGAGTATTGATCAATGGACGCTTGAGTGTTGTCTCCAGACCCACTTCAACCTCAAAATAGTCCGCGCGTTGGGAAATTTGGAATTCTTTACGTTGAGCTTCTTGCCCAACCCCCAACCGCCCTGAACCGGTAAATATCTGCCTGGTCACAAAAAAAGGAATGAGTCCTCGCACAATGTCATTGAACGGCGTTTCGCGCCGCATTAAATAGTTCTCGTGACAGCCGTACGACGCACCCTTATTGTCCACGTTGTTCTTGTAAAGTTTTATTCGCGATCCATCAAATGAAGGACCCAATTCAGACGCGCGATGCATTATTAACGTGCCGGCTCTGTCCCACAGGGTCGCGTCACGGGGATTTGTCACTTCCGGCGATGAATACTCAGGATGAGCATGGTCCACATAAAGCCTTGCACCATTTGTGAGTATTACGTTGGCCAGACCAAGTTCATCGTCAGGTTCATCGGTCAATTGGGAAGGATCTGCATCGGCGCGGCTCATGTCGAACCCCCGTGCATCGCGCAGCGGGTTCTCCCTCGCGTAATCCCAATGGGCAAGTGCGCTGCGATCAAGGCCAACTTGCCGGGCATAGGAATTCACAACGTGCGAACTTGTCACCATGGCATTCATGGTTGGGTGTCCAGGGACCGAGACACCATATTCTGTCTCGATGCCCATCACGCGATGTACTGTCATAGTTTTTTCACGAGGTAGCGATTAAAGGTACTGGCCGGTATTGGACACCGTGTTGATTGAATTGATTGATCGACCAGGTTCGGTACCCTTCTTGCCCTCAATCAGAGTGCGAATGAAGACGATTCTTTCGCCCTTTTTCCCGGATATCCGAGCCCAGTCATCCGGATTCGTGGTGTTGGGCAAGTCCTCATTCTCTCGGAATTCATCAAGGCATGCATCGAGCAGGTGTTGAACACGAATGCCCCTAACGCCTGTTGCCAAAAACTCCTTGATGGCCGACTTTTTTGCCCGAGCCACCACATTTTCGATCATGGCACCGGAATTGAAGTCCTTGAAAAACAAGACTTCCTTATCACCGTTGGCATAGGTGACTTCCAGGAATCTGTTCTCGTCGGATTCCGCATACATCCGTTCAACGGCCGCTTGAATCATGTTTTTGCAAGCGATGTCCGCGTCACCGTCGTTTTCTGCGAGGTCTTCGAGATTCAGCGGTAGAGACGGAGTGAGATATTTGGCGAAAATTGACCGTGCGGACTCAGCATCTGGACGCTCGATTTTGATTTTTACATCGAGTCTTCCTGGGCGAAGGATTGCTGGATCAATCATGTCCTCGCGGTTACTCGCACCAATCACGATTACGTTTTCGAGTCCTTCGACGCCGTCAATCTCACTCAAGAGTTGTGGCACGATCGTGTTCTCGACATCGCTACTAACACCGGTACCTCGGGTCCTAAAAAGCGAATCCATCTCGTCAAAGAAAACAATCACCGGCATGCCCTCGGATGCCTTTTCACGTGCACGTTGGAATACCAACCTGATGTGTCGCTCTGTTTCTCCCACATATTTGTTCAATAATTCAGGACCCTTAATGTTGAGAAAGAATGATCGGCCCTCTTCAACTCCTGTGCGTTCGGCTACCTTCTGGGCGAGTGAGTTAGCAACAGCCTTGGCAATGAGCGTCTTGCCGCAACCAGGAGGGCCGTACAGCAGGATCCCCTTGGGAGGCCTGAGTTCATATTCAGCGAAAAGCTCAGCGTGGAGGTACGGGAGTTCGACCGCGTCCCTGATCGCTTCAATTTGGTCGCCTAACCCACCGATATCTTCGTAATGAATATCGGGGACCTCTTCAAGTACCAACTCCTCGACTTCGGCACGGGCGACTTTTTCAATGGCAACACCATTGCGTGAGTCACAGAGCAAGGTGTCCCCAGCTCGGAGTTTCTCATCAAAGAGAGGAGATCCAATGCGAATGACCCGCTCTTCATCAGAGTGGGATACAACTAACGCACGGTCCTGCGCCAACCGTTCCTTGAGAACAACAATGTCTCCAACCGAGTCAAATTCACGAGCAGAAACGATATTCATGGACTCATTGAGCAACACCTCACGACCTAGTGTGAGGTCACCGTGGTCAACTCCCGGGCTAATGGCAACACGCAGCTTCTTGCCCATGGCCATGATGTCGGCGGTTGAATCGTCATGCACCTCGAGGACCGTGGCAAACCCGCTCGGAGGCTGACCGAGTCGATCCACTTCGGTTTTGAGCGTGACTATTTGTTCACGTGCCTCGCGCAATGTCGTAATGAGGCGTGCATTGTGGTCGCGTTGAGCCGCCAACTCACCATTGAGACGAGCCAATTCATCCGATTGCGACATGTGAACTCCTTCGTGTGTCATTTACCCTAAGTCCAAATGGGGAAAAACGCGTGTTGATCGGTGTTCGGGACCCTAAAAGCCCGTCTAGTCCGTTTCGGGCGGCGTGTAATCCTCGCCGTAGGCACCTGGCGCGGGTCGACGCTTGCGCTTCATCGAAGCCTCCCCGCGTGCCATAAGCCTGGTTGAGATGAGGAAACCCGTGTGACCATTCATTTTGTGATCTGGTCGAACGGAGAGACCATCCAAGTGCCAGGTGCGAAGCAAACTCTCCTCGGCGCGCGGCTCGCTCCATTTATCGCGCAGTCTGATGGTTTCAACAGTTCGTGACAGTTGGGTTGTCGTTGCCACATAGACGACCAATGCGCCACCGGCGCGCAGGCACTGTTCGACGACATCGAGGCATTCCCATGGTGCGAGCATGTCCAGAACCACCGCATCAAATGTGCGCCCGTGTGATTCCCACAGTGAGAGGTCGCAAACTTCTACGCCCCAAGATCTTGGTGTTCCACCAAACCATCGAGCCACATTCTCCTGTGCAATTTCAGCGAAGTCTTCCCGTTTCTCAATGCTGACGACTGTTCCTTGAGGCCCAACCGTGCGAATCAAGGAGCACGTCAACGCTCCCGATCCGACTCCTGCCTCGAGTACTCGACTTCCTGCCCCTAAATCAGCGAGACCCACTATTCGGGCCGCATCTTTGGGGTACACAACGGCTGCTCCCCGCGGCATGGATAACACATAATCATCGAGATGAGGTCGTAGCACTTGGTAATCGACGAGTCGATCGCTTTGAACCACGATGCCCTCGGGTCGCCCAATAATGTGATCATGAGCGATTTGACCCCTGTGACTATGAAACACGGTATTGGGTGTCAATGTCACGGTGTATTTATTGGATCGAGCGTCGACCATTTGGACTATTTCCCCAGCCTCCAACAACCCTGTTTTGCGAGGGCCGACATCAACGGGTAGTCGTGAGGCGGGCGGATGCATCGGTTTCTTGGCCACGCACTTACCGTAGCGGCGGGCGGGCGACCGTCTGATTGCGCACTTAGGCTAAGGGGGTGTTTCCTAACTCGCTCTCCCCATCGAGGACTTCGGATTACCTGCAATGTCCCCTTCTGTACAGGTTTAGGACCATCGACAAGATTCCTGAATCACCGTCAATTGCCGCTATTCGGGGAAACCTGGTTCACAGCGTTCTTGAGAACATTTTCGATGCCCCTGCCGGTGAACGTACTTTTGGGCTCGCGCGGGACCTATTCGATAACGCACTAGCTAATTTGGAACGTGAATCCCCAGATGATGTACGCGCCCTTATCGGTGACCCTTCACACACGGGAGAAATCGGCGTGGAACTCGTGCAAGAACTTTTTGCGCCAATATCACCAGCCTTGAGCACTTACTTCACCATGGAGGATCCCAATCGTCTCGAACCATTTGCTCGGGAGATGGCGGTGAGCATCGAAGTTGAGGAGAACTTCAGTATCCGAGGCTTCATTGATCGAGTTGACAAGACTCCTACGGGCGAAGTCCGAGTTGTGGATTACAAGTCGGGAAAGGCTCCTTCTGACAGGTACGCCAGCAAAGCCATGTTCCAGATGCGCTTTTATGCCCTCGCTTGGTGGCGCATGACCGAACGTGTGCCCAAACTCTTGCAATTGATGTACTTGGGCAATGGAAAGTTTCTCAGATATGAACCAGATGAAGACGATCTTCTCAGTACCGAGAAACGCATCTTGGCCATCAGGGCGGCAATAGCAGAGTCGGCTGACGCCTTGTCATTTCCGCCCAGCCCCAGCAAACTCTGCGGATGGTGTTCTTACAAATCCCTCTGCCCTTCATTCGGTGGAACACCTCCACCAATGCCACCACGAGATGAGTGGACATCGGGTTCGACGCTGGTGAGTGACGCACTCGGAATTGTTGAGTCGAATAACTCAGGGTCTGGCCGCATTCCAGAGTGATTCGATGGTGTGGCCTTCAAGTGTGCGGACCACATGCGCACCCTGAATCTTGATGGGTGCAATATGTTCGACAGCAATTGTTCGCGCACCTGCGGAGACTGCCGACTGCACACCTGTGGGTGAATCCTCAATAGCAAGTGCTCGTTGAGTTTCTACCCCTAAAACCTCGGATGCCATGATGTATGGCGTGGGATCAGGCTTTGAGCTCGCGACTTCATCACCAGCAATAGACGCTGTAAAGCTTCCCACCTCTTGACTCATCTCTTCGATCACGACATCAAGCAGGATCCTCCAAGAGGCCGTGACAATGCAGGTGGGCAGCCCCAATTCGTGTGCATTGGAAACCAAATCGCGAGCCCCGGGCCTCCACGAGATGGGTTCTGATTTGAAGAGGCCTAGGACAATCTCCAGAAGTTCAGTCACGATCACATCGGGTGAACTAGGCGCATCTCGTGGGGCGGATTTATCCGCGGAGTTAACCCGTGAGTACATGTAGTTACCCACCCGTTCCAGAGGTCCCCCCAGGCACGCTTGTTGATCCACATGAGTCCATGGGAGGCCATAGGAGTCCATGAGACGTTGCTCGGCAATGAGCCATAGCGGCTCAGATTCCAGGAGTGTGCCGTCAAGATCGAGTAAGACTGCCTCAGGTAAGTCCACACTGGAGCCTACTGCGAGAGTTGTCCCATGAATTCACCGCTGACACGCGATGATCAGACGCTGGACAGCATCACAGTTTCAGGCGGTGATCGGATCTTTTACACTCGAACTGGGACTGTTGGCTCACCCACAATTCTGCTCTTGCACGGCCTTTCCCAGCAAAGCCATTACTGGAACCCCACAGTCGAGTACCTCTCCGCCCATGAGTTGAAACTCGACGTTGTGGCCGTTGACCAACGAGGCCATGGGGACTCCCTTGATTTCACACCCAACGCTAACTATTCCATCGACCGATTGGCACGTGATGCACTGGAAGTCCTCGATGCATTGGGCATCGACCGTGCATTCGTCATTGGTCATTCATGGGGAGCATCTGTGGCCCTGCGTTTCGGCGTCTTGTTCCCGGAACGAACATATGCGTCCGTCTTGATCGATGGAGGGGCCTTCAATCCGACTGACATGGTCCCTGAAATATTTCCCTCAATTGATGAATTACGCGAGGCACTGCGTCCACCTGCTGGGCCATTTAGTGAGTCAGACTTAACAAGTTACTACGGATCATTGTCTGACCATAAAAACCTAAGCGGAATCCTGAAGGCCGTTGCACGAACATACCGCGAGATAGCGCCTGGAGCATTTGTCACATCAATTGGAATGGAACGACACATGGCTGTTGCTGAGGGTCTCATTGCCTACTCACCAAATGCTGACCTAGCTGCTATTTCCATCCCGTTGGTGGTAGTGCGATGCGAGGAGAGTCACAATCCGCGTACTTGGCAATTGCCCGAGTTCAGGCACAATTCGAACATCCGCATCATTCATTGGTACGGTTG
>JBDQMZ010000110.1:0-2646 GCA_040261955.1 Candidatus Nanopelagicales bacterium | reverse complement strand
GTAAGGAAATTGGTCCGTGAGTTACGCACCAAGATGGAACCGGCGATAGCGACAGTGTCTCCGGGAGAGCGCTGATACCTGGCCACGAGTCTAGATAGTGCTTGTGGGTGCAAAATCGTGTCAGCATCGATGGTGCACATGAGTGAGGTCTGAACATGCTCAAGTGCAGTGTTGAGTGCTTGGTGTTTACCTTGGCGAGGTTCATGCAAAACCGTCACATTCTTATCAATCCCGGATTCGCGGGCTCGATCAGCGGTGTTGTCACTTGAATTATTATCAACAACGAGGACATGGATTTCACCCTGATAGTCGCTTCTATTAATGAACTTCAACGTCTCCTGAATTCGATCGGCCTCGTTGTACGCGGCGACGATGATCGTGATCGGCGGCATCGTGCCAGTGGTCAGATTCAATTCAGGTTGCCGTCAAGGAGAAGCGCGGCGGACATTAGAGCGACGATAAATCCAGGGATCAGGGCAATGAGGGCGATCATTGACCATGCGATAACGGGATGGACGCTGAGTTCACGACTGATATCAGTGGCCCACGCCTGAGCAACCCAAATGGAAAACAAAAGCCACAAGGTCGCGCCGCCAAGGGCGATCATGAGCTTCAGCCATATGGGCAGATACAGCCTTCGGCGCTGATCCATGGTCCTCATTTCCCTGGGTTGCCCAAGGAACCTAACACTGAAGGGTTGAAAATGCCGCTCATGAACCGCCTACTGGTCTAGGGTATCTAGTAGGTAAATGACTTAAGGAGCCGCGAGTAGCCATGAAGAAATCAACACTGCGTGTCGGAGTTTTCCTTGGAATCGGTGCACTGGTTCTCGCTGGCTGCTCCTCAGAAGCGGAGTCCGAGGTGACGCCAACTGTCACTCCATCTCCAACTGAGACCATTGAGCCGGTAGCGGTGCTGGCTGAGGAAGCCTGCGCAAATTACTTTGCTGTCGACCTGATTCGGTCGGACATCAATGCAGGGGCGCCAGGGCTCAAAAAGAAGGCGAAAAAGGCTCTGTTAGCAGACCTCCAACTTGAAGTGGATCAAATGGTCGTCGCCGTGGACGCTGCCGTGATCGGTGGCGAATTGCCTGCCAAGGCGCTCGCCAATGCGGAAAGAATTCAAAATAATGTGAATAAGGCCAAGGCCAAGGATGGCATCGACGGGATCAGCAAAAAGCAGCTCAAGCGCATTAATTCTTCGGCTGAGCGCGTCGAGATTGCATGTGTCGCAGCAGGTAATGACCTGCCCGTTGAAAATATTGATGCTCGAAGCTAGATTAAATTGAGCTAGTTTGAAATGGATTTAGCTTGCATCGGGTTGAGGATCGAAGGCCTTCACCGGTGGGAATGGATGATCAGGGTCCCGACCAGTTAGATATTTGGTAACGCCGTAAACAGCGCCAGCGATCGGGACAGCGATGAGCGCGCCCACGATTCCAAGGGCAATACTGCCGGCGGCAATTGCAAAAATGATGGCGAGTGGGTGAAGGCTGACAGCCTTGCCCATAACAAGCGGCTGCAGGACGTCACCATCAAATGATCCAACAATCACGGTGAGAACAATAACGAGGACTGCGATAAGCGGGCCACGCTCGGCAAGGGCAACAATTGCGGCAAAGAAGGTAGCTATGGGTGCACCGATAACGGGGATAAATGCGCCGAGAAACACGACTGCGGCCAGTGCCGGCGCTAGCGGTACTTGCAAAATGGTCAATCCAATGAAAACTAGAACGGCATCACAAAAAGCGATGATGACAATGCCTCTTGCATAGCCGGCAATCGCCCCCCAAGCAATTTCACCTGAAACGTTGATGGGGGCCTCGATTTGTTTGGGCATCCAACCGACGAACCAGTCCCAGATTTTTTGAGGTTGCATGAGGAAAAAGATCACTCCAAACAGGAAAACGGAGCCTGCGATCACAACTGTTCCAAGGGATGATGCCGACTCGAGAACTGTTGCGCCCAGACCCTTGGCAACATTCTCACCCCATGTTTCAGCCTGGGAGAGAAGCGAGTTCACCTTGTCATCACTGAGTCCAAGGGGTCCCTGCTGCATCCACGTTTGCAACTCACTCAATCCAGACTGAATGCTGGCAAGGAGCTTGGGTCCTTCGGCGACTGTTGATGAGATCACGCTAAAAAGGATCAACACAATCGCGGTTGCAATAAGCAATAGCGCAAGGATCATGGAAATTGCCTTGGGGAGAAACTTGTGGAGCACTTTCATTACTGGCTGTGTCCAAGCGGCTACGAGCAGGGCAAAGAAGAGAGCAAAGGCTACGGGAAAGATGTAACCAAGGATGGTGACAAATACGGCGAAACCGGCGAGGAGTATGAGAATTCTCCAGGTGAATCCTGCAGCGGTTTTTAGGGTATCTGGCACACCCAAATCAGGGCTGGGGGCGCTATCGGATCGATTCCCGACCGGCTCTTGTGACATAGATGCCTCTTAGGTTGGCTTGAATGGTTAGTTTCGGTACTTCGTAACGGCACAATAGCGTGCTTGCTGCACTATTTGCTCAACTTCTCAAGGCAACTAATCAATTTTGACGAGGCCGTGCGGGGTTTCGAACCACACAGCCGAAACGCCCATTTGATCGTTCTCAGGGTCATCAGTCCAGGTGACAAGATCATCAAACTTTTC
>JBDQMZ010000109.1:0-5226 GCA_040261955.1 Candidatus Nanopelagicales bacterium | reverse complement strand
TTGCAGGTCATCACGACTCTTGCTTGAAACGCGCATTTCATCGCCTTGAACCTGTGACTTGGCACCCTTGGGGCCTTCGTCGCGGATCAACTTGCCAAGTTTTTTGGCCTGCTCCTGGCTAAGACCGTTGGTGAATGTGCCACCTATTTTGTATTCCTTGCCGGAGGCCCGAGGATCTCCAGCGGTAAATGCTTTCAGGCTGATTCCGCGTTTGATCAACTTTTCCTTGAACACTTCGAGGGCGGCAACGGCACGCTCCTCGGTGCCGCTGGTGATCTCGATTGCTTCATCGCCTTTCCACTCGATGGTGGTGCCGGTGTTCTTGAAATCGAAGCGTTGAGAGAGTTCTTTTGCCGCCTGATTTAGGGCATTGTCTGCCTCTTGGTGGTCAACTTCGGAGACGATGTCGAAACTGCTGTCAGCCATGTGGGGCCCCTTTCATGCGGATATGTCAGGTAGCAATCTAACCGACTGCTACCTGAGCATGGTGGACATGTATTGTTTGGCGCGCATTACGGCAGATTGCCCGAGCGGCCAATGGGAGCGGACTGTAAATCCGTCGGTTTTACCTTCAGTGGTTCGAATCCACTATCTGCCACGTGTTTGTGGGTCCCTCGTTAGAGGGGCCCACTTTTTTTCAGGCCTTGATCACAGGGGATAGGTAACACCCGTGAGCTCTTGGGAGATATCCCAGAGTCTTCGGGCTTGGTCCATGTCTTGGGCTGAGGCGGAGCGGCCCACCAGTTTGGGATAGCCACGGGTTTCCCACTTGTCTGACGGGCCGACATAACTATCGCCTGGAATTCCCGGTGCTGTAGCCGCAAACAAAGTTGGGAGTGCCCCCATCTGCGCTGATTGCGCGATTCGCCGATTTACAAATTCAGTGATTTGGAATTCGCGCTGGTTCCCCCGCATTTTCGCCGCAACCCCTTGGAGGTTGGTTGCGGAGAAACCGGGGTGGGCGGCCACGGCAATGGTGGAGTAGCCGTCAGTGGTGAGCCTGCGTTGGAGTTCAGCGGTGAAGAGGAGATTGGCCAACTTGGACTGCCCGTATGCGCCCCAGGCGCTGTATTTAGCTGCGCCCATCAGGTCATCGAAATTCATTTTCCGCGCCATTTTGTGCGCCAGCGATGACACCGTGACAATTCTGGAGTGGGGGATCGCAACTAATGCGGGGATGAGAAGCCCGGTGAGGGCAAAGTGGCCAAGGTGATTGGTAGCCAATTGCGCTTCGAAACCATCTGGGGTCTCGGTTCGGGGGATCGCCATAATTCCTGCGTTGTTGATCAAGATGTCCAGGCCTTCGGGGTTGGCCGTCGACCACATGTGAGCAAATTCGTGGATCGAGGCAAGTTCGGCCAGATCCAGGCGCATGGCCGTGGCATTCGGGCCAATTGCTGCCGCGGCATGTTCGCCCTTGGTCATGTCTCGAACGGCCAGGGTTACCTCGGCGCCAGCAACAGCGAGGGCTTTTGCCGTTTCAAAGCCCAGTCCAGAGTTGGCCCCGGTCACAATCACCCTGCGTCCGGTGAGTTGGGGGAGGTTCGCTGTGGTCCAGGGGGTGCTCGATGCGGAAGATGCGTTCATGGCTCTAGTCAAACAGGCGGGGTACTGGCGTCCAGGCTTGAGGGGTTCATGTGTACGCTTGCGTGGCTTCACGCCCCTTTAGCTCAGACGGCAGAGCGTCTCCATGGTAAGGAGAAGGTCTACGGTTCGATTCCGTAAAGGGGCTCGGATGGAGGCGACTTGCACTCAGGGAGTCGACTTCGCTTGGCGGGGTAGCTCAGGTGGTAGAGCAAGCGGCTCATAATCGCTGTGTCGCCGGTTCAAGTCCGGCCCTCGCTACTGGCACATGCACGTCTAAGAAGTGGATCGGGCACAATGGTGTCTGGCTCGAAATGAAAAACCCGCACAGGTTGTGCGTTTAACGGAAGTGAGAATGCAATGGCCAAGGCCAGCGATGTCCGCCCCAAGATCACCTTGGCATGCGAAGAATGCAAAGACCGCAACTACATCACCAAGAAGAATCGTCGCAACGATCCTGATCGTCTTGAAGTGAAGAAGTTCTGCGTGAAGTGCAAGACACACACTCTGCACAAGGAAACTCGCTAACTTTCACTCGTGGCTATTAACACGGAGTTCATTGGCCGCACCTATCCCGCGACTGCCCCTTACGCTGTCGGCCGGGAGAAAATTCGTGAGTTCGCGCGCAGTCTGGGCGATTCCAATCCCATGTACTTCGATGTCGCCGCGGCGCAGGCTGCGGGTCATTCGGATCTGATTGCCCCGCCCACGTTTGCCATTGTGATTTCAATGGGATCTGGTGAGCAAGTTGTTTTTGATCCGGAACTCGGCTTGGACTACACCCGGGTTGTTCACGGTGATCAGAGGTTTGTGCACCACCGACCAATTCTTGCCGGCGATGAATTGAGTTGCGTTGTCAGCGTTGACGACATTCGCACGGTTGCAGGTAATGACATGATCACTGTCAAGACGGATATCACCGATTCCCTCGGGGCACCCGTTTCAACTGTCTACTCACTTCTTCTTTCTCGCGGAGAGGAGTGAACATGGATGCCGAACAGGTAACTGTGGGTCACGAACTCCCAGAGCAAGATTTCACTATCACTCGTGCGGACTTGGTTCGCTATGCCGGAGCGTCTGGGGATTTCAATGTCATTCACTGGAATGAACGCGTTGCCCGAGAAGTTGGCTTGCCCAATGTGATTGCGCACGGAATGTTCACCATGGGACTAGCCATTCGAGTGGTCACAGACTGGGTCGGTGACCCGTCCGCAGTCGTTGAATACTCCTGTCGATTCACTCGGCCGGTCCCCGTACCTGATGACTCAGTGGGAACAGTTCTTACTGTGAGTGCCAAGGTGACAGAGTTATTGGATTCCAATCGCGCAGTTATCTCTTTGACGGCCAAGAATGACGGTGTCACTGTGCTCGGCAAAGCTCGCGCTGTTGTTACATTGCCCGCATGATGTCCATTCCCCCTGAGGTTGAATCACTCGCGCAGGAGCGTGTTGTCGCCCGTGCGAATAAGGACTACCAGCAATCTGATGTGTTGCGCGATCAAATAAAGGAGCTCGGTTTCCTGATCAAGGACACCGCCGACGGCTATGAACTGTCAGAGGCTCCTCCATTTGACCAGTATCAGAATGTTCAGCAACTGCGCCAAGCGCAGGCGAATTCGGTCGTTGCATCGACCACGATAATTCTCGTGATCGATGGGTGGCCGGAGGATGTCCGCACCTGTCTCAGCGCGCTTACCGCATACCTGCCCGCTGATGCTGCGGTTATCGCAATTGATTGTGGCAATGTCGAATCCGTTGGCATTGTGCTCGAGGAACTGGCTCAGCTGGATAACCGCGTGCATGTATTTCATGTCGCCCAGACACTTGCGGAGTCGGGTTGGGCCGGTGCCGTGCAATGTGGGATTGAGCTGGCTGATTCAACGTTCATTGGAGTCATGGACGTGTCCACGATCTGGGAGGGCGATGCACTCACTCCGATGCTGACCGTGTTTGACAATCCAACTGTTGCGCTAACCGGCTGGCGCGGAGTCAATGTCAATGTCGAGGATGAGTGGCGAACATTCACTGATGCCCCCGCAGGCAGTGTTGACGCCGTGCTTGGGTACTTCATGCTGATGCGCACGAGTGTTGCGTGCGACATTGGGCCAAACGCCAAGGCCCGCTTTTATCGCAATGCTGACATGGAATGGTCACTTGCAATTCGTAGCGCAGGTCACGACGCGGTCATCTCTGCCATGGAATTGCCACTGCGTCAGGATCGCCATCATGGTTATCACGATTCCGATCCCGAGTATCGCGACCAGCAGAGCAAAAAAACTTATGACCGATTGCTCAAGACCTACCGAGGCAAGAGCAATATTTTGCACTCGAAGGATTCCGATGGCAATTGAGTTCCTCGACATTCCACTCTCGCAGCTCACGACACTCAAAGTGGGTGGAACGGCTGATCGAATAGTCCGGGTGAGTTCGGAGGATGAAGCCATTGAGCTAATCGCTGAATGCGATCAAACAGGCAGCGAAGTCTTGGTGCTTGGTGGCGGCAGCAACGTTGTGTGCGCTGATGAACACTTCACTGGCACAGTGGTTGTGATGGACATCCGTGGCATTGACTGGAAATCTGACGTAGCGCAGGTGAGTGCAGGTGAAGACTGGGAGGAATTTGTCGTTTCTGCGCTCGAGCGGGGACATGGGGCATTCACTCCGTTGTCAGGCATCCCGGGGTCAGTGGGTGCAACGCCAATTCAAAATATTGGTGCCTACGGCGTTGAGATCGCTGATCTGATTTCCAGCGTTCGAGTGCTGGATCGAAAGCACCTGAATGTCGTTGACCTCGTGCCTGACCAATGTGATTTTGGTTATCGCACCAGCCTTTTTAAAAAACAACCTGGCCGCTACGTGGTGTTATCAGTGGCGTATTTGCTGGACGGCGCGATGGATGTGTTTGTTGGCTATGAACAACTCGCGGCGGTCATAAAAATAGATGTCGGGGAGAAGGTTGATGCGCATGCCGTGCGTGAATCTGTGCTTGCCTTGCGCGGGTTAAAAAGCATGGTGGTTAACCAGGAGGATGCTGATTCCAACAGCACGGGCTCATTTTTTATCAATCCTGCTGTCACTCGCAAGACTGCTCCCGAGGGCTGCCCGCAATACGCATTGAAGGATTCCGATCCGCGGGCACTAACTCACGTTAAGTTGAGTGCGGCATGGTTAATTGAGAACTCTGGTATTTCCAAGGGGTTTACCCTCCCTGACTCTGATGGGGTCATTCGGGTGTCACGAAATCACTCACTAGCAATTGCCAACACCGATGGTGGAAAGACCCAATCTGTTATCGCACTTGCCGGACACATGCGCCAGCAAGTGTTTGATCATTTCGGGATTGAACTCGAAGTAGAACCCGTGTTGGTCAACTGTGAAATGGTTGCGTTAACTCGCTGACGCAACGAATGCCTTGATGCGATCCAGGCCTTGGGTAATTTTTTCATCAGAAGTTGCATAGGACAACCGCAAGTACCCCGGAGTTCCAAATGCCTCACCGGGAACAACGGCAACTTCAACTTGATCAAGTATCGCGCCGGCGAGTTCGCTTGAGCTAGTGACTGTTGTGCCGCCGAATGTGCGTCCCATCAAACCCTTGACTGATGGGTAGGCATAGAAGGCGCCTTCAGGTTCTGGGCAGGTG
>JBDQMZ010000108.1:0-2602 GCA_040261955.1 Candidatus Nanopelagicales bacterium | reverse complement strand
GCCAAAATCAATCAGTGCATCAACTGTGCCCGCGCCGACCGCCGCAACCTTTAAACCTGAGAATGAGCGAGCGTCAAGGCCGTACTCTTCGAGTTTTTCGCGGATCGCGCGTACTGCGTTCACCGACGTGAACCCGACCCAGGCATACCTACCCGTGACAAGTCCGTTGACCGCGCGGTCCATTTGCTGGGGGGTGCGTGGAGGCTCAACTGAAATGGTTGCAACTTCCTTGGGAATAGCACCGTGCGCGCGAAGGACCTGAATCATTTCTGCCGTGTTGTCTTGGGTGCGAGGAATCAGCACGCGCCAGCCAACAAGTTCCTTCTTTTCAAACCAGTTGTACTTTTCCCGTTGTTCAATGACTTCGCCGACAACAACGAACCCTGGGCCACTGTCTTTGGAAGCCTTGAGAACACCTGCAATTGAGCCAAGCGTTGACACCGTGGTCTTTTGATCGACAGTGCTGCCATTGCGAGTGAGTGAGATTGGTGTTTCAGGAACTCGCCCAGCTTTCACGAGTGAGTCGGCGATCGCAGGGATGCTCTCACCCGCATTGAGGAACACCAACGTTGCACGGGGATCAGCGAGCTGCTCCCAGGGGATTGTTGGGTCTTGGGCATCAAGGACACGAACCTCGGTGGCCTTGCCTCCTGTGAGATTAAACCCTGCAAATGCTGGGATTCCTGACAATTCACTGACGCCAGGAACTATTTCAAACTGTGCATGTGACCTGCGTAGTACGGAAATCTCCGGAACCAATGCACCTTGAACAATGGGGTCACCCATGACAAGTCGGACAACAAGTTCATGCTCACGCGCATGCTCGAGTGCGAGTTTTGCCGCTTCAGCGGGCTCAAGGCTGATTTCCTCAGCGTCGATGGCGATGACGATCTTCTCGTCAGAAACGAAATTCTGCGCAACAGCGGCGGCGGCAAGGTCAGCGACCACTTTGCCGGCTTTTTGCAACATGGCAACTGCACGAATAGTGAGCAACTCAGGGTCACCCGGGCCTGCCGCGACAAAGACAATTGTCCCAATGGCGGAACGCTTTCGAGGTGCCGTTGGAATGACATCAACACCTTCAGGGGACTTGTCAGCCGCCACAGCCTTCACTGAAGCAACTTTCTTGGCGGCAGTCTTCTTTGCTGCTGTCTTTTTCGCAGGTGTTGTCACTTTTTCTGCCTTTGTACTAGTGGTTGTGTCTTGGTCTTGTTGTGTCGGCATGATCTAGGCGATCCCAACTCGTGGGAGATCGGCTTGATCACTTTCATCTAAGGAATGTTCATGGAATGCCAGGATTTGAAGTTCAACTGCCAGATCAACTTTGCGCACTTCAACGTTCTCGGGAACAGCGAGAACAACAGGTGCAAAGTTCAAAATGCTCACCAAGCCCGCAGCAATCATGGAATCGGCCACGTCCTGCGCTGATTCACCCGGGGTAGTGATCACACCAATTTGTGCATCGCTCTTAGCGACTGTCGCTGCCAATTCATCGATTGCCTGGACAGTGAGGCTTTCGGTTCCGTTGATGAACGAGGTTCCCACGACGCGAGGGTCACGATCAAAAACTCCAACCACGTGAAAGCCACGTGCGGCAAATGCTCGATATGAAGCAAGTGCTCGACCCAGGTTTCCCATACCGACGATCACCAGGCCACGTGATTTAGTGATTCCCAGTTCACGGGCAATGTGATAACTCAAGAATGCAACGTCATAGCCCACGCCTCGGGTGCCAAATGAACCTAGATGCGATAGATCCTTGCGAAGCTTGGCAGCTGTCACTCCACAGGCAACGGCGAGTTCCTCGCTGGAAACCGACGTCACCCCTTGAGCGGCAAGGCTTGACAGAACACGGTGATAGATGGGCAAGCGCGCTACGGTCGCACCGGGGATGGTGCCCGACCTGCGGGTGGGAAGTGTCACGGCTGGTACCTCGGGCTCTTGGGGCGAAATTCTGGGAGGAATTCCTCGGGAAGATGGTTGTGCCTAGCAATTTTGTGGACTCACGTCCGATGGCGCACTCTAATGATGCACTTGTGAAGATTACAAATATTACCGGACATTTGCGTCCGATTATCGGAATTACGAGGAACCTAGTTTGCCCCGAAGTCGTTCTTCGTTCACCCGCCAGAAGTCAAAAACTGCTCCGTCAACAAGAATCACGGGAATCTTTTCCCAGTACAGATCAGCCAACTCAGGGTCATTATCAATACTGCACACCTCAAAGTCGGTGTTGGTTTCCGCACACACTCTGGCAACGACGACTTCGGCGTCAGCACACAGGTGACAACCTTCCCTGCCAATGACGCGTACCCGTGCTCCCGACGAGCCCGAACTTGGTGAATCTGACGTCACGGCTACCGATTGTTCGGGACATCGGGCGATTCGACACCGAGGTCATACACCTCGCGCAATCGACCCTTGGCAATTTTCCCCGTTGCCGATCGAGGCAGACTTTTAACAATTCGAATATCGGTGGGACATTTAAACCGCGCTAACGACTCTTGTGCAAGGACACTGATTTGCTCGGCCGTCAGCGCGGATCCTGCTGCAAGAACGACCAATGCGCTGACGGCTTCTCCTGTCTCAGAATCTGGCCTGC
>JBDQMZ010000107.1:0-5887 GCA_040261955.1 Candidatus Nanopelagicales bacterium | reverse complement strand
GCGACGGGCAAAAACGAACCCGAATGTCAGAGCCCTGAAGTTCTTTTATGTTCACTGTCATGAGCCTCAGGATGTCCGCTCACTATGAACAAAGTTCATGAGCGAACCAATGCCCTCAATTTCAACTTCCACTTCATCGCCCGGCACCAGGGGCCCGACACCAGCAGGTGTACCGGTCAAAATGACATCGCCTGGCAGCAGAGTCATGTTTGAACTCACGTAATGCACGATCTCGGTCACGTTGAAAATAAGGTCCTGGGTAGTTCCAGATTGTCGCAATTCGGGCCCAACATAAGCCGTTATGGCTAAATCACTTGTGTCCAGGTCAGTTTCAATCCATGGCCCTAAAGGGCAAAACGTGTCAAAGCCCTTGGCCCGCGTCCATTGTCCGTCCCGCTTCTGCAAATCACGGGCCGTGACGTCATTTGCGCAGGTGTAACCGAGGATTACTTCAGGCACTCGTTCCCATGGTACATCTTTGCAAAACCGCCCGATAACGATTGCAAGTTCTGCCTCGTGATGCACGAGTTCTGATTGAGGCGGCAGAACAATTGCCTCTCCCGGGCCAATAACACTTGTGTTCGGTTTGAGAAAAAAGAGCGGTTCAGCCGGCACATCGCCACCCATTTCAGCGGCGTGGTCTGCGTAGTTTTTCCCAATTCCAATTATTTTGCTTGGCAGCACTGGCGCAAGTAGTTTCACTTCAGCCGCAGCAATCGCTTGTCCTTGTGGCTCAAGCTCACCATATGGGTGTCCTTTGAGCGGAAGGATGATGGTGTCAGAACCTATTTCGCCTTGGTCATCCAATTGATCGATGACACCGAATGACACAAGGTCCTGAAATGAAAATCGACATATGCGCACGAGCGCAGACTACCCTTCCCCATTTTGGATCATGCCGAAGTGCACCGCATCATCCAATGCCTGCCAGGAAGCAGCAATCACATTCTCGTGAACACCGATCGTGGTCCACTCACGTTGGCCATTAGTAGTTTCAACCAGAACCCTGGTCACGGCATCCGTTCCCTTGACCCCCTCAAGGATACGGACCTTGTAATCCGTGAGTTTGAGATTCACAAGTTCCGGATAGATCTGCGAGACCGCAGTCCTAAGGGCGTTATCCAGGGCGTTTACCGGCCCATTACCTTCACCCGTGGCCACAATCCGTTCGCCATTGGCGTGAACCTTCACGGTTGCCTCGCTCGCCACTACTCCATCCTCGCGCTGCTCCACAATCGTTCGCCAGGATTCAACTTCAAACCGACGGCCTTGACCCTGCTTCTCACGGACGAGGAGCTCGAATGAGGCATCTGCTGATTCAAATGACCACCCACGCGCCTCCAGGTCCTTCACCCTGTCAATGACTCCCGACAGCACCTCGCTGTCTCCTGAAAGGTCCAGACCCAACTCTTTACCCTTGAGTTCGACTGAGGCCCGTCCTGCCATTTCCGTGACGAGAACCCTTTGAATATTTCCAACGATTTTCGGGTCGATGTGGTTGTAGAGCTCCGCGTTAATTCGCAAGGCACTCGCGTGCAGTCCTGCTTTGTGGGCGAAACTCGAGACCCCCGCATACGCTTGATGGGTATCGGGAGTGATGTTTGCAATTTCAGCGATAGTGTGCGAAATCTTGTACATCGAGGCTAGTGATTCGGGTGATACACACTCCACACCCAACTTCAACTGCAAGTTGGCTGTCACCGCAAAAAGGTCTGCATTGCCTGTTCGCTCTCCATAACCATTGGCGGTGCACTGAACGTGAGTTGCTCCCGCTTCTACTGCCGCGATTGAGTTTGCAACCGCACACGCGGTGTCATCTTGACAATGAATACCGATCCGAGCACCTGTGGCTTCGCGAACATGAGTAACAATCCGAGTGATACCACTGGGCAGCATGCCGCCGTTCGTGTCGCATAACACGGCAACGTCCGCGCCTGCCTCCATGGATGCGCGAACCACCGCGAGGGCATACTCAGCGTCAAATTTATATCCATCAAAAAAGTGTTCAAGATCAACAAACACTCTGCGCCCAAGACCAACCAAGTATCCAACGGTGTCGCGCACCATTGCGAGATTTTCTTCGGCGGTCGTCTTGAGAGCTTGCTCAACATGACGAAGATCAGATTTAGCCACGAGAGTGATGACTGGGGCTTCAGAGTTCACTAGGGCTTGAACCTGCGGATCTTCACTCGCCGTTGTCCCTGCTTTTCTGGTTGCACCAAATGCAACCAACTGTGCGTTTTTGAATTTCATGGATCTTGCGCGCTCGAAGAATTCTGTGTCCTTGGGCATTGCCCCCGGCCAGCCCCCTTCAATGAAATCGACGCCAAACTCATCAAGCAGTGCCGCCACGGCAAGTTTGTCTGTCACTGAATAGGAGATCCCCTCCCTTTGAGCACCATCACGCAAGGTGGTGTCATAAAGGTGGAATACGTCATTACGAGGCATTGAAACTCTCCCTTCAGGTTCGGGCACAAAAAAACCCTCCGCGATGCGAAGGGCAGCGCGTCATTACGACGCGCTAGTTAATAATGATCGACACGGTTGGCACGCGCCTATCCTGCCACAGCCCCGGATGCCGCAGGGTGATCACCCTACGAGCGTGTGCATCCAATTGTGACGATCGGCCACGGCACCCGACTGAATATCAAGTAGTGCATCACGCAATTGGAGCGTGACGGGCCCGCTATCCCCCGATCCGACCGTGAACTCGCCATTGCGACGGCTCTTCACTGTCCCCACAGGCGTGATCACCGCAGCCGTACCGCAAGCAAAGACCTCAGTGATCTCGCCTGAAGCGCAGCCAGCCTGCAGCTCGTCAACCGTGATTTCGCCTTCAGAAACTTCATAGCCTGAATCTTGAGCGACAGTCAGCAATGAATCTCTCGTAATCCCTGGGAGCAATGAGCCCGTCAAGCGAGGTGTCATGATCCGAACCGAGTCTCCGCTGCCGTACACGAAGTAGAGGTTCATGCCACCCATTTCTTCGATCTTTTCCCGCCCGATCGCATCAAGCCACACAACCTGGTCACAGTGGTGAGCCGCGGCTTCGGCTTGGGCGAGAAGTGACGCGGCATAGTTCCCCGCACACTTTGCCTCACCTGTGCCACCAGGAGCGGCGCGGACATAATCGTCAGAAACCCAAACGCTCACGGGTTTAATGCCCCCTGCGAAATACGCCCCCGCGGGTGATGCAATGAGCAAATACTTATATGCATTCGCGGGCCGAACGCCAAGTCCCACTTCGGTCGAAATCATGAACGGGCGCAGATACAAGGATCTTTCCCGACCTCCTGGCACCCAGTCAGCGTCCGCCTGCACGAGAACATCGAGGCTCTCAACGAATAGTTCCACGGGAAGTTCAGCCATGGCTAGCCTGCGAGCAGATCGAGCAAATCGTTGTGCATTTTCAAATGGCCTGAATGTTTTAATCGCCCCGTCGTCATGCCGGTAAGCCTTGATTCCTTCGAAGATGGCTTGCCCGTAGTGCATGAAATTCGTTGCCGGATCCAATGTGATTGGGCCATAAGGCAACAACTGTCCGTTGTGCCAACCATGATCAACGCTCCAGTCGACACTCACCATGTGATCGGTGAAATACTTGCCAAATCCCGGGTTACTCAGAATGGAGTCGCGTTCCGATACCGAGAGTCGACTCGCGCCTTCACTCCGATCAATGATCGTCCCTTGCATCTGCATGCACCAACCTTAGAGGTAGAAATTATTGATTCGCGGCTTGAGTTGTCGCTGCCACAATGGCATTGCCGATCTCGCTTGTTGAGCGCTCTTGTGTGCCGCGGGTCGAGAGATCGGCGGCAACACCTTTTTCTACCCACTGAGCCGCCTGAGGCTCGCCAATGTGGTCAAGCAACATTGCCAGCGACATGATCGTTGCCGTGGGATCTGCTTTGCCCTGTCCTGCAATGTCAGGAGCCGATCCATGAACTGGCTCAAACATGCTGGGGTTGCTACGGCTGGGGTCAATATTCCCGCTGGCTGCAAGCCCGATACCGCCAACAATTGCTGCGCCGATGTCAGTGAGGATGTCGCCAAAGAGATTATCCGTCACAACAACGTCAAATCTTTCTGGATTTGTGATGAAAAACATCGATGCGGCATCAACATGGAGACTCTCGGTGCTTACCTCCGGGTACTCCTGTGCAACTCGATCGAAGGTTCGCTGCCACATGCTTCCTGCGTACACCAGAACATTGGTTTTGTGCACCATGGAAACTTTACGGCGAGTTCGCTTCATTGCGCGTTCAAATGCATCGCGGATTATGCGCTCTGCCCCGAAGGTTGTGTTGAGGCTGACCTCAGTGGCGACCTCTTGTGGAGTGTCCTTGCGAAGGAAACCGCCCGCACCGACATAGGGACCTTCAGTTCCCTCTCGGCATACTATGAAGTCGATATCCTCGGGGCCTTTGCCCGCAAGTGGTCCAACCACACCGGGATACAACTTCACGGGGCGCAGGTTCACATGGTGATCAAGTGTGAAGCGCAATGGCAAGAGGACGCCGCGCTCAAGCACGCCGGGTGTGACGCTGGGATCGCCGATCGCACCGAGGAGGATCGCATCAGACGTGCGCAACTCTTCAATGACCGATTCGGGGAGCAGCTCGCCCGTGGCGTTATACCTCCGCGCACCGAGGTCGTATTCGGTGGTGGTGTATTCGAAATCTGCCAGTGCCGCCACAGACTCAAGGACTTTCATTGCCTCGGCTACGACTTCGGTGCCAATGCCATCGCCTGGAATGAGAGAGATCGAGTAGCTATTAGTCATGCACGCAGATTAGTCACCCTCACCCCCGAGGCCCCTACTGGGCGTAATCACGAGGGCCATTGCTCGTGGTAGTATCGGCGGCTATGAGGAGCGGCCAGATTATGCGTCATCAAAGCTTGCATGATCACAGAGTGCAAAAAGTGCAACGTGCACTCAGTTTGGCACCGGTATCCTTAATTCTCCTCCCACTACTTCTGCTTACTAACCGCGCCGAGGTTTAGCCAACCGGTTCCTCGACGCGGGAAGTCACAGCGCCGGTGAATCCATTCACACCTACTCGGGAGCCTTCATGTCAAACATGTCCAACACGTCAAACACGTCAGCCAGCACCAGCCAAAAACCATCACCCATGCCCTTCCACAGGTATAGCCCATTTCCTCCTATTGACCTGAACGATCGAACGTGGCCGCAAAAATCCATCACACACGCACCTCGCTGGTGCGCGGTCGACCTTCGCGATGGAAACCAAGCACTGATCGACCCGATGACACCGGCTCGCAAAATGGCCATGTTCGAGTTACTCGTCAAGATGGGGTACAAGGAAATTGAGGTGGGCTTTCCCTCAGCTTCTCAGACTGACTTTGATTTTGTCCGGCAGATTATCGAAGAAGATCGAATCCCGGACGACGTAGTCATTCAGGTTTTAACTCAGTCTCGAGAGCATTTGATCGAGCGCACATTCGAATCATTGGTTGGAGCCAAAACGGCAATTGTTCATTTGTACAATTCAACATCTACTTTGCAGCGTCGAGTGGTCTTTGGCCTTGACAAGGCGGGCATCATCGACATCGCGGTTCATGGGGCACAACTTTGTGCAAAGTTTGCACAGGAAATCACCCCGAATACAGACATCTATTTCGAGTACTCCCCTGAGTCATACACGGGAACCGAACTGGAATTTGCACTCGAAGTATGCGACGCGGTCACAGAGGTTTGGCAACCAACGCCAGAGCGCAAAGTTATTTTGAATCTCCCTGCCACGGTGGAGATGGCAACACCTAATATCTACGCGGATCAGATTGAGTGGTTTTGTCGTAACTTCCCACGTCGCGACAGTGTGGTCATCAGTTTGCATACCCACAATGACAGAGGCACTGGTATTGC
>JBDQMZ010000106.1:0-2919 GCA_040261955.1 Candidatus Nanopelagicales bacterium | reverse complement strand
ATGCGATGTCTCAGTGGTCGATAGCAGCTCTCATCGCTGGTAGTGCCGTGATTGCGTTCCTGTTGCTCGCCCGTGCATTTGTTCCACCTGCAGCGCGTAAGCCTCGGGCACCTCGTCCTGAGGGTTCAGCACCTGCGAGCACGCAGGCTCCCGTGAGCGCGCAGGTTCCCGTGAATGCGGACGCAACCGATAGGCTGCCCGCAGGTGAGCGCGAGCTTGAGGGAACGCGAACCTAGAACATTAGACCTCGCAGTTACCTGAACCAAGGAGTCACATGTCGGCGCAATCGCCCTTGAAGGATGCTTCGATTCTGATAACGGGTGGCACCGGTTCATTTGGCAAGGAATTCCTAGCAACGGTTCTTGCCGAGCATGACCCCCGTCGAGTCGTCATCTTCTCTCGCGATGAACTCAAGCAGTATGAAATGAAGCAGAAATGGGGCAATGACGATCGCGTCCGATTCTTCTTGGGCGACATCCGTGACCTTGAGCGAATGCAACTGGCTTTGCACGGTGTTGACCACGTGGTTCACGCGGCAGCCCTCAAGCAAGTAGACACCGCTGAGTACAACCCGATGGAGTACGTCAAGACCAATGTTCTCGGTTCTGAGAATGTGATTCGTGCTTCCATGCAAGCAGGTGTCAAGAAAGTCGTTGCGCTCTCCACCGACAAAGCGTCCTCGCCCATCAACCTCTATGGCGCAACCAAATTGACAGCTGACAAGTTGTTCATCTCTAGTAACAACTATGCCAAGGCTTATGGTTCCAAATTCGCCGTGGTGCGTTATGGCAATGTCATGGGCAGTCGTGGTTCAGTTATCCCGTTTTTCAAGGCCCTGGCCGAGAAAGGTGAACCTCTCCCCATCACTGACCTGCGCATGACTCGTTTCTGGATCACCCTCCCGCAAGCCGTTGATTTTGTAATTCAAAGTTTTGCTGACATGAACGGTGGTGAACTTTATGTTCCCCGCATTCCCAGCATGAAAGTCACCGACTTGGCTGAGGCCATCGCACCGGGCGCCCCACTTGTTGAGGTTGGCGTTCGCCCCGGCGAAAAGTTGCATGAAGAAATGATTTCCCCTGAGGACGCCAGACGCACGATCGCGCAACCAACACGCTACATAGTGCCACCGACGCTTGCTGAGTGGGGATTTGTTGAGCCTGCAGGGGAAATCGTTCCTGATGGCTTCTCCTACTCCTCGGACACAAATGATCAGTGGCTCAGTGTTCAAGACATCCGCGATCTCATGACCCAACTGGGCATGTAGTCGATAAAACCCATGGATAGCAACGCGAATTCATCAGCACTTGGACTGGATGGTTTGCTCGGCTGGACTCAGGCTCGACATGTCGCACACACGGCGGGGCGCCCGTTGCCCTTTGCATCAGCGAGGCTCGATGAAGCACATGGATCCTTACTCGGCGAACCCCTTGTTAGCTTGGCAGATGAACCCAGTTGCGATGTTGCCCAATTTGATGGGTTCGCCCTGTGCGCGGGCGGTCCTTGGACGGTTATTGAGTTAGCGGCCGATGTCGCGCTTCCCCAACATCATGCGGTCAAGGTGAGGGAGTTCGAACCCATTCCTCCGCACACCGATGCAGTTGTTCCCACCAGTGCATCCGTCATCGAAGACAATCAACTCATCACACGGGATTCCCTCAATGGAACGCCTGATGAAAATGCGCGACCCGAATTGGGCAGTGGGATTATTCGACAGGCGGCGTTTGCCAGTGCCGGCCGCGAACTTGTTGCAGCAGACACCCTGATTAATGCGCAGGTCTTGTCACTTGCAGCCGCCGCAGGGTTTGATCAGCTCACTATTTGCCGGCCACCTGTTGTTTCAACGCTCGTCATTGGCGCAAGTTTGTTGGACAAGGGTGCACCCCGCGGTGGTCGCGTGCGTGATGCATTGGGTTTGAGTGTGCCCGCATTCGTCGGTGCGCTGGGTGCCCGAGGTAATCCGCGCGTGCGAGCACCTGAGACGCGCGATCTGCTGCTGCAAGAAATCGATGACTCCACCGCTGACCTGATCATCACAACGGGATCAACAGCTCCAGGCGGAGATAATTTATTGCGCAATGTTTTGCGTGACCTCGCGGCGCATTGGCTGATCGATGGAATCACCATGACTCCGGGTTCTCAGACTTTGTTGACGCGATTGCCCGATGGGCGACTTCTTCTGGGGTTGCCCGGTGATCCTCGTAATGCACTTGCGGGCCTGCTCACTGTCGCACCACCTCTGATTGCGGGGCTTCGCGGCGAGCGGTGGCAGGAGAGTACGACAACCGCGGTTCTTATCGATGAAGCCCCGCTACCGGACTACGCCGAGGATTCCACGATCGTCCCGGTGAGTGTTCAGGTAACCGCAGCGGGGCGCACCGCCACCCCTTTGCCCAGCGATGGACCAGCAGGTCTCACCGGATGGGCCCAGGCCACCGATTTCGCCGTTATTCCGCCCGGCAGTGGGGGTCGCGGTGATGTCGTTCACACCATAAACCCGCAGGGAATCTAGAATTCCCTGTATTTCCTACCTTGTTAGTAGGTAATTA
Organism: Candidatus Nanopelagicales bacterium; assembly: GCA_040261955.1. Lineage (GTDB taxonomy): Bacteria > Actinomycetota > Actinomycetes > S36-B12 > S36-B12 > UBA4592. Next base: position 370 of record JBDQMZ010000106.1, on the reverse strand, counting down.
GCCCCACCTGGGTTAAAGTCACCAGGTGCCTGAATTTCTGCAGCTCGATTTTTATCTCAGTCTGGGTGGCTTGGTGGCCGGCCTCATGGTGGGTTTGACCGGAATGGGCGGAGCGGCCCTGGTCACCCCCATGCTCGTGTTGATGTTTGGCGTCTCCCCCGCAGCGGCAGTCTCCAGCGACGTCGTGGCCAGCGCGGTGATGAAACCCGTTGGCGCATTTGTGCATATCCGCGCCAAGACCGTGCACTGGCGGCTGGTGTGGTGGCTGTCGGTTGGCTCCATCCCGGCTGTGCTGCTGGGCACACTCGTATTTGCCACGGTGTTGAACACCGATGCAGCAGCGGAAACAATTCGAACGTGGATCGGTGTT
>JBDQMZ010000105.1:0-4153 GCA_040261955.1 Candidatus Nanopelagicales bacterium | reverse complement strand
TACTGTTCCAAGTGAGGCAAGGGTCGGTGGATCATAAAAGGTGTATGCACTTGACCACGTGGTCGAACCAGAACCATTGGTGAGAACCAAGTTCACTGCACCTGCTGAGTGAGCGGGAGTTGTCACAATGAGTGAATTGAAGGTTTGCGAGCCCAAACTCGCTGCGGTTCCACCGAAAGTTACACCTGTCACGGAGTCAAGATAGGAACCGCTGATGGTGACCGAATCCCCTCCGGCCACAGGCCCACCCGCGGCAGACAGGTTATTCAGCGTCGGTAGACCCGAAGCCTGCAAGAGCCCTGCGCCACAGGCGCTCGTGGTGCAGTCAAAGCCGCTGCCCGTCACAGGAAAGGTCATTGCGGTCGCCTGAATTTGAGTCAACAAGTTCGCAGGAGTGATGTTCGAATCGAGTTCCTTGAGCAACGCAGCGACTCCCGAGACATGCGGCGCGGCCATGCTGGTTCCGTTATATGCCACATAGGTGGACGTGGATGGAATCGTGGTCCCGCTATTCATGGTGGACATGATGTTTGAGCCGGGTGCAGTGATGTCAACTGCGCTGCCGTAATTTGAGTAGGAAGCGCGCACGCCCGCAGACGTACTAGCCGCGACGGTAATCACGTTATTGCAATTCGCCGGGCTGTAGTTCGAAGCATCAGCAGAACTGTTCCCAGCCGAGACAACGACGACCGCACCCAAAGCAACCGCACCGTCGATTGCCTGCTGCCAGGTAGACGAACACGTTGGCGAATAACCACCCAAAGAGAGGTTAATTACATCAGCTGGTGTCGCATTGGTTGGGACTCCCGAGATTGCCCCGCCCGACGCCCACGTGATTGCTGCAACGATGTCGGACGTCCAGCCACCTCCAAAACTCAGAGCCCGAATCGGTTGGATTTGGGCAAGTGGAGCAACACCTGCCACTCCTATCCCGTTATTCGTTTGGGCAGCGACCGTTCCCGCAACATGGGTTCCGTGCCAACTGGAATTGGCTCCATTGGTCCAATCACCAGGGTCACTGGGATTTGTATCCCAGCCGAGCGCACCATAAGTTGCCGTGTTGATGTAGTCACCATCAGAACTAGTCGCACCGGAACGTCCATCAGTGCCGCTGGTAACAGCCGCAAGTCCACTGACAAAGTCATAGCCCGCGACATACTGAGAATCTAGATCTGGATGTGAAGTAGAACCTGTATCAATAACTGCAACAACACTCCCCAATCCCCGACCTGTGCCCCAAGCCGCGTTCATGGAGGTCTTACCCGTTGCAATTCCAATGCCGTAGGTCCCATACAAACCCCAAAGGTCATCGCTTGTCCAATATGGGTCATTAGGAGGATCACTCGGGAACGCTGTGGCGCGCACTCTCCCGTCCACTTCGACAGCTTTCACGCGAGGGTCTGTGGAAAGGTCATCGATGATAATGGCGGCATCTGCATCGCTGACCGCATCAGTGAGGTTGATCAGTGCATTTCCTGCACCGAGGGACTGCGTGTCCTCTACCTCGACCCCAGCAACAGGCAAATCGGCCGAAATATCTTTCGCCTGAGACTCCGCTGAGGCCTCATCATTCAACGTGACAATGAGTCGTTCCACGTCTCCCGCCGTCACCTGAGGTTTAGCCATGGCTGCGTCGACCACTGGGAACCCCGTGCTGGGCTCGTCCAAGGTCGCCTCTTCAACCACAGACGGGGCTCCTAACCTGACCCCAGCCGCACCGAGAACTGAAATCGTGTAATCGGAACCTGCATTGAGTCCTTCAATTCGCGCGGACGTATTCGATCTCGGAATATCACGCTCGATGCCCTGCGAATTCACATTAACTGGCTCAACTCGAACAACTATCTGTGTGATGTTTTCGGGGATGACCTGGTCATCACCCCAAGACCATGAAACAGTCACCGAATCCACTTCACCCGTGACCGACGTGATGGTGGGCGATTCCGGACACGGACTATTTTCCATCGTGCACGAAATCCAAGTTTCATTCGAATCTAACAAAGCATCCGATTCCAATTCCTGAGCCCAAGAAGGAACCATCATGGACGGAACACTCAGCGCTAGAGCTGCACTGGTAATAACCAAGAGGTTTCTCGCCCCATTGGCAGTGCTATACACTCTGCGGCTCCTTAGACACTCAACAAAAATCAATTAAACGGACTGGGGCTCGAAGTCGATCACCGTGAGGACGATTCGCACAGTCGTGCTTTCATTTTCACGATACAAAGACCATGAGCCCTCATAATTGGAACATATCTCATTGAGCAACGCAGAACCGAGTCCAGAACCCTGGGTTTCACCTGGCCCTTGGCCATTATCTGTGCACAGTAGGGTCACTATCGGTCCATCTTTAATCAACTGAACTCGCATGTCTGTTGCAGCACCGTGGCGAACGGCATTCACCGCCATCTCATTGACCACCCGTCTGAGCTGCGCTCCGAGTTCGGCCTGCGAAGCTCCTAATGTGCTCCAATCGGCTTCATTAGAAATGTCCAAACCTGGGACCTGAATAACGGTGATTGCCAGTTCTGAGATTTCATTGCGAGTCCATTGACCAAGCCTAATTTCTATGTCAGGCAGGGTCTTGCTCACCAAAGATTGAAGTTCAACGACCGCCTCCTCGCGCCGATCAAGTCGCAAAAGAAGGGAAATAGCCGCAAGCCGCCCTTGTACGGTTCGATGGAGAGCCTCCGCCAAATAACGATCTGTGGCATCGGCATTCCCCAAAACCTCTAATCGAGTGTCCTCGGTGGCCACTCTTCGCTCGTTCAACGCCGCTGTGTCTATTCCAGACTGCACCAAGAATCCTCGCGTTACTGTGAAACTGAGGCCAACAACGGCGTAGCGCATGACTGCACCAAATACGCGCAAACCAGATCCAATCGGGAGTTGATAGCGAGGGGCCATCAACGCGATGACGGCATTGGACAAGATGGCGGATGCGATAGCAAGGAAAAGCCACATGCTCACAACTCGGAATGCGCCCTGGCGTGTCCCCTGGCGGATTCGGACACGTGTCAGCGGTATCGCGATGAGTGCTGGCAAAACAACACTGAGAAGCGTGAGAGCCGGGCCTTCAGAAGCCATCGCGTCGCGGCGAACAAGGTGAAACGCAGGTGCTGAAACCACCCCGATGTAAAGAATCAATTTGATGCTAATTGATGGTGGTTGGGTCCAGAGTCGCCAGCGCATGGATTGTTGCTCCGCAACAGGTGCTTTTTGCGTTTTGACATGCTGCATTGGCACCGCAGTCACTCCCAACAAGGGGGCATGTAGGTGGATTTCATCGTGGCTGATCTGGACAACGCGCAACCCAGCCACTACTTGAATGGGGTCTAAAGTGCGGCTGACCCGAACCCCACGGGCAATGATCACGAGGCGACCTGGATCAGTTGTTAGGGTCAAGGAAATTCCACCGTCATAACTCTTTAGGTGCCGAATCCAGCGAAAAATCTGTGGCACCACATTCGAGTCCAGAAGTGTGGCTTGCGAGTCTCGTTCCCTGAGGGACTCGTCGGCATGGATCCGGTAGTGGGCCCCTAATGATTGAATTGCCGGAATTAACCCGACCCGCAAGGTGACGGGATGCAACTTATGAGCAAGTGGCCTCATGACTCGATTTTGAAATCCATCAAGTCGATCTGCCAATACATTTGACCCTTCCCCTGAGTCTTTCATGGAAGCCAATAACCGCACTAGAGGTTCGGCAACATCTTTCTTGATAACAGTGCGGTACTCGGTAAACCTGCTGTCCTCAGCCTGCGAAAGGAGTTCGTTGAGATGCTCTTCCTGTCGCACCGATTGCGCTAACTCATCCCGCAAGGATTTGGCTTGCCGCCAGGCGCCCCATGTGCTCAGCAGCACCCAGGTGATACCCACTGAAATACTCACGATCGCGAGAAACAGAACTAATGTCTCAATTGCGGGCGAGACGTTGCTTAACCAGTAGTCACACAAGGAATAAAAAAGCCACAATGGTGTGGCCAACACGATGGCGTACTGAAATGTTCTCTCGAAAAAAGTCGCAGGCGTTGGGTCCACTTTCGACTGAAGAAAGACCAACAATGCCACCGCCGCCAAAGCAGTGAAGTAGGCAATAAGCACCGTGCCAAGTGTCGTTGGTTCGCCCACAAGTTGGTCAAAATCGATAGCC
>JBDQMZ010000104.1:0-3070 GCA_040261955.1 Candidatus Nanopelagicales bacterium | reverse complement strand
CACCGAGAAGGGGGGATCTCTCAAAGATCACTGGATCGAAGCCCTCAGAAATGAGGTACCGAGAGATTGCGATGCCCGCTGGACCCGCTCCAATGATTCCAATGCGTTCCATTGCCGCCTGACCCTCTCTATGAGGAATTCTTCTGAATTCCTACTCCACATCTCGTATTGGAAGTGGTCAAGCAACCTAAAGCTTTGAAAGACCATGTCTGATACCAACTTTACACGGAAATCGATTGGGAATGACCGTTTCGGAAAGCCTGACAACTTCCGCCCGAGCCCCATACTTGAAAGTACGCCAAGGATCTCGCCTATCGCGTGCTCCTGGACCACGCCCGGGTCTAGATGGCGTCAAGCGGGGTGAAGCGTCAAACAGGGATATGACGAATGCCGGTGATATTTCACTGGTCGTGGTGCTAACGTATTTACATGCATCCATTGACGAAAGTCGTGGTGGGGACCAGTCTGGTCCTAGCGCAGATGACGATGTCGCCGGTAATGGCAGCGCAAAATCCTGGGGACTCCTGTTCGCCCGACGGATCCGTTGCCGCGTTCAGCGGAACGTCAATGACCTGTCGTGAGTCCAAATGGGTACTAGACGGTCCAATGCCCCAACTCGCAGCTCCAGGAACTCAACAACCCGATACTTCGGTTAGCACTGTGAAGAAAGCGAATAATTTCCGGACCGTGGGTACGGTACTCAGTGATTCCACATTCGGATCAACCGCGAAGCAGGTTGCGGACGCGTCCGCGGTGCGCTTATCAAATGGTCGGATCAAGTTATTTGCTTTTGTCAACTCGACAGACACCCTTCCCGGCGCACTTAGCGCCACGTCCACTTCACGGACGGGCCGATCCTTCGTGGCCGACCTTCGACCTCCACTACCTGGCATAGCTGCTGGTCAACCGCGCGTAATCTCACTTGGAGGTAAGAGAATGCGGTTGTTTTATCTTGCGAGTGGCAGCATCAACGCCGCCATCTCCACCGACAATGGCGCTACTTTCACTGTTGAAGGCCCCGTTATCACAACTGAGCAGGCCGGCTTTGAGCCAGGTGGCATCACGGTGATCCGTCACAAGGGTAAGTGGCGAGCTTATTTCTCTAATCTCGAGAAGCCGGGAGAGCGGGCGCCTCGAGTGATGCGAACTGCGACAAGTTCAGACATGCTGACGTGGGAGATGGGTCCGGTCATTACTCAAGGAAGTGGACCGTTAACTAACGGTGGTTCACATCCCTTCGCGGTAATCGATCGGGGTAGAATCGCGTTGTACTACGCAGGTGACCGAGGTAGTTTTTACGGAATTTTGGTTTCAACCAGCAAGAATGGTATTTCCTTCACGGGTGAAAAGTCAGTAATCGGCGGAGGCGGGGATCCTGATATCGTCCGGCTGAGCAAGAAGTCATGGATCATGTATTACGGCGCTGACCTTGGTGGCGGTGATTTCGGTATCAAAGCCGCAAAGTCGACCGGCCCGGTCGTTCCAAGAAATTAGCTACCTTGAAGTGCCACATGAAGCCTCTGGTTTTGCTTAAAAATTTGAAGTTGTCATAATTTCACCGTCTTGCCCACCTTTTTGAATCCCTTCGGGCATTTAGGCTTAACGCCCTTTATGAATTTTGTTTTGTTGCCTTTAACACATTTGATCCGTTTTTTGACGACCGTGCTTGTCTGCGCTGACGATGAAGCATTGCAAAGCTCACAGGTGATGCCTGGGCTATTCAGGGCGACTCCGGGGCTAGCCACATAATTTCCCAGCCCAATGGATGGACCTGTGATGACGGTTGCAAAAGTGGCGATCGGTGTTGTGCCGGTGGCAGATTCGCCACGCACAATCACGGTGGAATCGCGCGTTGAGGAGTGAGCGAAGGTCTGAACGTCTCCCTGAGAGGTCAACATGGCTGAGCCAACCCCGCCTTGGTTTTGCGAGACAGGCCCTCGAAAGCTAAAGGTGCCCTGCAGGTTTGCTGAGGTGTAGGCATTTATGGACTGCCCGCGCGACACATATAAAACCCACTCCGAACCATTGAAGAAAATATCCGGATCGCTGAAGGTCCCTCCCGTAATCGTCTCGGCAACCCTCGCTCCAGAATCTGCGCGGAACCTCGTTCCGTTGCTTCCTGGGACTTCAACTGCCGACTTGATTTGCCTGGTACACGATCCCTCCCCGGGGGCGCATGCAGCTGGATCTTGACCCATGATTCCAGGTAGGTAGAACATCACGAGCCGCCCGTCCGGTAATTGGGCTAGGGAAGGGTCGACGTAATTTTCTCCACCCTCTATTGAGACCTGTTCGTGAGATACGTTCCCTGTTTGCATATTGAGTCGGCTCACCCCACCGGTTGAAATCACATAAAGCGTGTCTCCGCGCCTCATCACGTCCGGGACTGAACCATCTCGCGGCTCCCAACCTGGAACTAAACTCCAAGAAGCACCGTCGTTGCTCTGCGCCAAATAGACTTCGTGGCTCGACGGATTGTTGCAGTCTCTCGAACCCGCCTTGCAGCCATGAAATGCCATTACGTATTGCTGAGAGGGCGGGCTCACCTTCGTCGGAAGTCGAGTGCCTGACGTCGCGGCGCCAGGGGATGAAACGGATGCGCTCACAAGCGCCAAGATGGCCACAAGGAATGTAGCCCTAGAAAAGAGCATATTTGAGTGTACCGACGAGGCAACCGAATAGTCAACCAAAAATGGTCGGGTGATGCCCCTGTGGTGGGTTCTCTAACCAGTCACCGGTGTTGTTCTGCGCGACATTGACTTAGTTTTTGCGTAACGCCTGCCGTCGTTTACCCATCTCGAACTTAGAGGATGGGTTAATGGCTGTTTAAGCCTATGGAGCGGCTGCCCTGCTGTAGATAAGTAGAATCAAGTGTGAAATGAGTACCGATGTGCGCGCTCCGCTAGCGGTCCCGGGAACGGTGCGTAGTTAGTTATTCCCTGATTCAAGTTCGGGAGCAAAGTCACGCCCAAGTTGGGCCCATTTGCAGACACACAAGAAACAGGCTCCAAATGTAATCCTCGAAACCCGTTGCGCTGTAATACTTTTTGTGAGTGGGCGATACAGGAAT
>JBDQMZ010000103.1:0-4110 GCA_040261955.1 Candidatus Nanopelagicales bacterium | reverse complement strand
TTCAGCTCCCACGGACATCACACTCGGCGAAGACAACAACCTCTGGTTCACCGAGCGGGACGGAAACCGACTTGGTCGCATGAGTGCCAAGGGTTTACTTGCTGAGTTCTCGCTCCCAACGGCAAATTCGCTGCCTGAGCAAATTGCTTTGGGGGCGCAGGGAGATCTGTGGGTGACGCAGCCGGGTGCCAATCGGATCAGCCGCGTGACCACAGCAGGGATTGCAACCGAGTTTATTCTGCCCGGATCGAACACCGGTCCGTTTGGAATCGTCGCAGGCATTGACGGCAACATGTGGTTCACCAGCAAGACATCCAACAACCTGGGTCGACTATTGACAGGTGTTGTTCCAACACCAGATGCGGACCCCAATCTGACGGCAACCAGCACAAAGACTGGCGCCACCGTGACGGCAAATCCTGGTAAGTGGAATTACCTGCCATCGTCCTACACCTACCAATGGGAACGTTGCAGTGCGAACACTGACGCATCATGTCAGGCGATCACTGGAGCAACCAAAGACTCCTACGTTCTGACGGATGACGATGCGAGCCAATTTGTTCGGGTCTCTGTCAAGGCAACGAACCTCAATGGAACATCAAATGTTGCAGACAAGAGTGCGCGCCTTGCTATTGATGGGTTACCGCCCAAATTGCCACCGACACCGGTTGTTGGTGCACAAACTGTGCAACTCGTTCCTGGGGTGACTGCAACTCTCAAGGCGGCTAAGGCCATCAAGCGAGGAGATCGCAGACTATTCCGCACGATATTTAGTAGCAACACAGTTAAAGGCAAAGTGCGCATGAGCATTGTGAATGCTGCTGGGCTCGAGGTACTAATCATTGCGAAGGGCAAGTGGGTCAAGGGGAATGGGATTGCAAAGAAGGTAAAGCGGATCCCACGGTCGCTACCCAAGGGCTACTACACACTCAAGGCTGTGTACACCCCAAGAATAGACCAAACCACGGTCTACCCGATTGCGACCATGTCCAAGCCAATTCGCGTCAAGTAGTTACGTTGCACTAACCTCTCCCAGGCTGGCTTCACACACGGTGACGCCGTTGGGTTTAGCCTGAATTTGCGTGGGAGAGGTAGGTGCGCGTGGCCGCGCTCCTTGCTCTTCTTTCCAGTCTCTCCTGGGGTGTCGCTGACTTTGTTGGTGGATTAGCGGCCCGGCGTGCAGGTTCGGCCCAAGTACTGGCTGTGACGTATCCAGCCGGCGGAATCGTCATTACGATTTTTGCGCTGACGGTAATTCCCGGTGAGTTGTCTACCGGACTCATTGGCTATGCCCTGGTCACGGGCATCATTGGATCGATAGCCATTGCGCTGCTCTATGCCGCGTTGACCCGGGGCCAGATGGGAATTGTCTCCCCGATCACAGCGGTGATGAGTGGTGCAGTGCCGGTGATCGTTGGAGTTGTACGTGGTGAGCAACCATCCACGTGGGCCTACCTTGGTATGGCTTTCGCCGTAATTGCTGTGGTTCTGGTCAGTCGTGAGTCCGCCCACCATCATGGCCGCACTCCACCGGTTGCAATCGTCATGGCGATTGGGGCCGGAATCGCCATTGGTTTCTATCTCACATCACTCGGGCTAGCTCCTGATAACTCGGGCGTGTGGGTTGCGACTTTAGGTCGTTGGGTGTCAACCATCATCATGTTCGCCTTTGTTGCCATTGTCGTTCGCAAGTTTGACCGATCGACATTTCCTTGGCTGCTCGCTATCACTGCCGGAGTCTTGGATGCGATGGCGAATGGCATTTTCCAACTCGCATCTCAGCGAGGCCTCCTCTCCGTTGTTGCGGTGCTGGGATCGCTCTATCCTGCAGCCACGGTTGTGCTAGCCCGATTCGTTATTAAAGAGCGTATGAACAGAGTGCAAGGAGTAGGAGTCGCGCTGGCATTCGGTGCAGCGGTACTTCTTGCGCTTGGTTCCTAGGAGCTTGTGCGGGCCGCAATTGCTTTGCGGGTGACAACGAAAAGCAAAATGTTGAAGGCCGCGAAAAATAGAAGGGCGAAAGCCGCAACGCCCCAACCGATTTTGATTCCGCTCAAAAGACCCGCACCAAAAAATACGATCGCCGCAATGAGTTGCAGAACCGATGCAAACTTTAATTTGCGAAGTTCACGTATGTCAGGTGATAGTGGTTCACTCATGCGTCTAATTCTGGTTCAGAGTCACTCTCAATGGTCGCTTTGGCGCCGGCGAGTATTCCGACGCCTTTGAGGCCGTAGCCAACAAAGGGGCCAATGAGGACAGCAAACAAGACCGTTCCAATGCCGACCGTGCCTCCGAGGAACCAACCGATGACGAGAACTGTGACCTCGATCCCAAGTCGCACGGCAGAAACGGGCCAACCTGTCCTGAAATGAATTCCGGTCATCATCCCGTCGCGTGGACCGGGCCCGAGGTTGGTCGTGAGGTAGAGCCCACTGCCGATTCCAACGAAACCAATACCAATAATCACCACGATCAGGCGCACAACTGGGTTCTCCGGGTGCGGGATGATCGAACTCATGACCTGAAGGGCTGTTGCAATCACAATGGCATTAGCAATTGTTCCAAGCCCGGGACGTTCACGCAGGGGTATCCATACCAGCAGAACGGTCAAACTGATGAGAAATGTTGCAACGCCAATGTCGATGGGTGCCTTTGTTGAAATACCCTGAGCCAGAACGGTCCACGGGCCAACTCCGAGATCGGCAATGACGAGAAGTGCTTCGCCGGTGCCAAAAAGCCACAATCCGCCAATGAGAATTGCAAATGTCGATGGTTTAGCCGACCAGCGTGACTCTGAGCGCCAGCGCGTGAGGGGAACACTGCGCGATGGAGTCAAGAATCCAGGAATAAATGCCACGGATTTTGCACTCCTTCAGACGCAAATAGCATGAGTGGGTTAGGTTGGTGGGATGCGATTACAGAAAATCGCGCTAGTTACCACCGGCCTTTTTCTAGGGGCAACCCTACTGAGCGGGTGCGGTGGTTCGGGGGACGAGGGCGCGACAACAGCTGACGGTGCGACCGAGGGTGCAGCGGTTGATGGTGCCGCCACCGGGACGCAGGAACTCATGATCGATCAAGGGATCACCGTGCTAGACCAGAAACTGGTCTATCCGCCAAAAGGTGCCGCCAAGATCTCCAGTGCGATCACTACCCTCGAGCCTGGTCAGGAAACAGGATGGCAGTTGCATCGCATTCCCGTTTACGTGTACGTCATGAGCGGTACCTACACGGTGGAGTATGAAGCTGGTGTCACCAAAGAATTCCCGGCGGGTAGTTCTTTGATGCAGGCGACCAAGACGAACTACAACGGGATTAATAAGAGTGAAGAAACAGTTCGATTACTCACGGTCTACATGGGTGCCAAAGGTAAACGCAATGTGGTTAAACAGTAGGCCGAAAATCTAAGTCAGTTCCCGTTCCGAATTCACTCAGTTCAATCATTGTTGCGCCATGTCGCTTGAGATAGGCGCGTGCGCCCATGTCACCACTTAATTCATCGAATAACGGTGCCCAATGTTCACGCCCCAGTTTCACAGGGTGCCCGATCTCGCCGTTGTAGGTGGCTTGAAGTAGTTCCCCGAGGGACAGAATCATGTGGTTAATCGCTTCAGGTGTCAGATCAATCAAATCGACCAGGGTAATCACGGCGGCGTCCACGTCTGGGTGGTTCTCGATCAAGTGCTTCAGGGCAATTTTGAGCGATGAACCCATGCCACTCTCGAAATCGGGGTTAAGCACAATCTCACAATTGGGAACCTCGCCGATCCATGCACCGAGAACAGCGACGATTGGGTCTGCACCCCCTCGCGCGAGAGTCGTCACAGCGCGGTCAATGAGCCTTTGACCCTCGAAAACATATGGCGCTTTTGGTCCACCAAATCGAGTCCCTGAGCCTGCTGCCAGCACGATTCCTGCGCACTTGCCCTCGTGAGTTGATCCATCTTGTGACGAATTGGCCATACTCCACCATAATGTCCTGACCATGACAGCAAAAGTTCAACTCGCGACCGTGACCGCGGATCCCTTGGACGCCGTTGCAATAACCGCGCTCGTGAGCGACGAATCCACGGGCGCCGTCGTCGTCTTTTCGGGGGATGTTCGTAA
>JBDQMZ010000007.1:0-6654 GCA_040261955.1 Candidatus Nanopelagicales bacterium | reverse complement strand
GTTTTCAGGTTAGAAAACCTAGAGTCGGGTTAAATACGGTCATGACCGCGGATATGCGCAAGATTGTCGATGCAATTGAGTCCCAAGGGGACCGAGCAACATTTGAAGCACTGGAAATTCCAACGAAATATCACGGTGCGGTGGTTCGTAAATCAGATGTTGGCATGTTTGCAGGTGTTGATTCACGCGATAAGGACCCTCGCGAGAGTATTCATATAGATCAAGTTGACCTACCTGAACTTGCACCAGGTGAGGCCCTCGTAGCCGTTATGGCTTCGAGCATCAACTACAACACTGTCTGGACTAGCATTTTTGAACCCGTCTCCACATTCGGATTTCTCGAGCGGTACGCAAAATCCCACCCTGATGGCGCACGCCACAATCTTCCGTATCACGTCATTGGTTCAGATGCTTCTGGCGTGGTCCTCAGGGTTGGTCCCGGCGTTAATGCTTATGCGCCCGGAGATCGCGTCGTTGCGCACTGTCTGAGCGTTGAATTGGAATCACCCATGGGTCATAACGACACCATGATGGATCCCGAGCAACGCATCTGGGGATTCGAAACGAACTTTGGTGGACTTGCCGAGTTAGCAATTGTCAAGGCAAACCAACTCATGCCTAAGCCCGAACACCTAACCTGGGAAGAAGCTGCAAGTCCGGGCCTTGTGAATTCCACCGCCTACCGTCAACTCGTTTCCCGCAATGGCGCTGGCATGAAACAGGGTGATGTCGTTCTCATCTGGGGCGCCTCGGGTGGATTAGGTTCCTATGCAACCCAATACGCACTCAACGGTGGCGCCATTCCCGTGTGCGTCGTCTCGAGCCCTGAGAAAGCGGAGATCTGTCGGGCCATGGGTGCTGAACTGATCATTGACCGCAGCGCCGAGAACTACAAGTTCTGGAAAGACGCCACCACTCAAGACCCTAAAGAATGGCAGCGCTTGGGCAAGAAAATCAGGGAGCTCACCGGTGGAGAAGATCCCGATATTGTCTTTGAACACCCCGGACGTGAAACATTTGGCGCCAGCGTGTACGTCACCAAACGTGGCGGAACCATTGCAACCTGCGCCTCCACTTCCGGGTTTATGCACGAATATGACAACCGCTATCTCTGGATGAATCTGAAGCGAATCGTGGGAAGCCACTTTGCCAACTACCGCGAAGCCTTCGAAGCCAATCGATTAATCCAAAAAGGCATGATTCACCCCACTTTGTCCAAGACTTTCCGTTTGGAGGAAACCGGCCAGGCGGCTTTCGAGGTCTATCGGAATCAACACCAGGGCAAGGTGGGGGTCCTGTGCTTGGCACCCGAGCCCGGTCTAGGGGTCACGGACCCAGTTCTGCGCCAGGCCACCCTGGAGAAAATTAACCGCTTTACGGCTTAGCATTGGGGGGTGAGTGCTTCCCCCTCCACGACACCGGGCGTCGACAACGCGCACCCGTGGGTCCTTGATCGAGGCCGCGCCTCGGGCGAGATGGGCTATCTGCCCGGTCTCGACGGGGTTCGGGCTCTTGCCATCATTGGTGTGCTCCTCTACCACCTTGGCCTAGACCCATTTCCCGGCGGATTCCTCGGAGTCGATGTCTTTTTCGTGCTCAGCGGGTTTCTGATTACGTCGCTCATTCTTGAGGAATTCCAACGCTCGGGCACAATCAATTTCAAGAAGTTCTATGCGGGCCGGGCGCGCAGGTTGCTCCCCGCGCTGTTTCTCATGCTCCTCATCGTTGGAATTGCCGTTGCACTGGTCTATCGGGATAGCGCACCAAGTTTTCGCGCCGATGCGCTCGCATCTATTTTTTATGTGAATAATTGGTGGTACGTCATTGCTGATCATTCCTACTTTGAATTCACCGGTCGACCAGCATTGCTCAATCATCTCTGGTCACTTGCAGTGGAAGAACAGTTTTATTTGATTTGGCCCGTCATCGCATTTCTCGTGATTAGAAAATCCTCCCGCAAAGTGCTTGGACTTATTGCATTCTCAGGCGCGCTACTCTCCACAGCTTGGATGGTTGTAATTGCGACCAATGCAAACATGCCCGAATTCGCAGATCCAAGTCGCGCTTATTTCGGCACCGATTCACACGCAATGGGCCTGCTGATCGGCGCCACTCTTGCCACTTTCTGGCGGCCAGGGCGACTCTCGACCTCAATTGCCAAGCGAGCGCGCATTCTGCTCACGGGAATTGGAATCGTTGCCCTTACTACGCTCATCGGGTTCTATCTCTTTTCGTCCGAATTCAGCCCCTTTCTCTACCGCGGTGGATTTTTAGTCTTTGCCCTTTTGATTGCCATCGTCATTGCCCTCGCCACCCACCCCGCACTCGCCCTAGGAACTTGGCTCGGAGTGGGGCCCATGAGGTACCTCGGTCGGCGTTCCTATGGCATTTATTTATGGCACTGGCCTGTATTCATGGTGCTCCGTCCCGAACAAGACATTCCGCTCGATGGCCTGCCCCTCTTAACCCTGCGATTGGCCATCACAATAGGGATTGCAGAACTCAGTTATAGGTACGTAGAAATGCCCATCAGACGCGGAGCGCTAGGACGCTCCTGGCATAAAATTCGATCGAGTACGCCACGAGCCACAGAACGTATCTTGGCAATATTGGGGGCCTTTGCCGCGGCCTGCGTGGCCATCGCAACTGCTTTTGCACTCGCTTTGGTCCCCTCGTCGGCCGCTATTGCACCCGACGTACAAGCGGCCATCGGCTCCGAATCTGAAGTATTGATTGATGGACAGGCAATAGCCCCAATGCCAACACCTTCTGTTGATTCATCAGCATCACCGAGTACTTCACCTGCGGCTGCGGCAGAAACACCCATTAAGAGCGATGCACCACTCAGTGCCCTCGGTGACTCCGTACTTCTCGGTGCACGCGGTGCAGTCGAGGATGCAATTCCAGGGGCCACCATCGATGCCTCGGTTTCACGCTATCCCGGTGCATTTATTGGCCGAGTCAAAAAACTCTCTCGGGCTGGCGCACTCTCTGACACGGTCCTGCTTCACATGGGAACCAACGGAGTGATGCCTGAAAGCATGTTACGTGACCTACTTGATCAACTGACCGATTACAACAGAGTCATTCTGATGACTAGCTCAATGCCTCGTTCGTGGGAGAAACCCAATAACAAGGTGATCAACAAAGTCGCCCCGGACTATCCCAACGTAGTGATCGCTGATTGGAAAGCAGAGTCCTCTGACCACCCCGAGTACTTCGTGTCTGACAAAGTTCACCTCAGCACTAAAGGTGCGAAAGCGTACGCAGAACTCGTAAAAACTTTAATGAAACCCTGATCACAAGTCGCTCGAAACCTATAAGTCGCTCCTACTTACAAGTCGCTCGAAACCTATAAGTCGCTCCAACTTACAAGTCGCTCCAACGCTCCATTGGACCGTCCCACTCTTTCGCGAGTGGTTCATGTCCAGGTTCAATTTCCTGAACAATGCGATTAAGCACATAGTAGACAAATTTCTCCCCCACCCACAGATGCTTTGCCTCTGGGACTGCTTCAACGGTGAAATCAGGGGCGATGGAGAATCGATCGAGGGCTATCTCTGGCTGCAGATAATCATCATGCTCAGGAATAAGCGCAAGGCACTTTATGCCCGATCCAGACCACCGAGCCAGCTCATCATTAGAGGTAAATCTCACGGGCGGTGACAACAAGATGACACCCTGGACATGCGATGAATCAAGATTCTTCAGAATCACATCGGTGCCGAATGACCAACCAACCACCCAAATATTTGTGTATCCCTGCGTGTGAGCAAAATCAACTGCCGCCTGAAGGTCAAGGCCTTCGCCTTCTGCGTGATCAAAAGCGCCCTGGCTAGTTCCTCTTGGACTTGTTGTCCCACGGGTGTTGAATCGAATGACGGCGA
The DNA here is from genome assembly GCA_040261955.1 of Candidatus Nanopelagicales bacterium. Lineage (GTDB taxonomy): Bacteria > Actinomycetota > Actinomycetes > S36-B12 > S36-B12 > UBA4592. Next base: position 2,767 of record JBDQMZ010000007.1, on the reverse strand, counting down.
TATTTGCCAAAGACGGAAGCCGCCACGACATTTTGCGCAGGACATGGCTATCCATCATTCCGCCGTGGGTGGGAAGTGGATGCACGCAAATAATCGTTGCAGCGGGAGTATCAGGTGTGGCCACCTCTCCCACCAAGGTGAGGCCGTCACTCGTGATCAACTCAATATCAAACCGAGTTGCCGGTAAAACCGAATTAGCTGAAATCGCACTCACAAGTTTCTATCCTCGCGGTCCTCTGTGCAGTCGCTTGCCCCAGCATGGGGTATGCCAATGACGACGTTCATCCGCACCCTGAGGAATATCGGCTGGCCAAGCAACAATATGCGGAGTCGCAGGTCGGATCTCCTGATCACATCCTGGACAGCGATAAGTCTTGGTGGCTGAGGATCCAGTGAGTTTGCGAACATGCCACTCGCCATCAGGATGGCTTTCAGTCGCCGTGGAATTTCCGCCGATTGGGCGCGGAGCGTGTTCAACACGCTTATTTTTCCTGCCCATCATGCTCCTTATTCGAATGTGCGAAAACCGCGTCCCACTTTACGCCCTAGGTATCCCGCGGTGACCAAGTGCTCGAGTTGTGGATCGGGCGCAAATCCTGGCTCACGGAATTCGCGCAGCAGGGTATTGATGATCGCAAGTGAAACATCGAGCCCGACAACATCCAGCAACTCGAATGGGCCCATGGGATACCCGCAGCCCAATTTCATGGCGCGGTCAATGTCGTCCTGCGATGCATAGTTTTGTGCGGCCATGGTGATCGCATTGTTGAGGTACGGAAAGAGCAAAGCATTGACTATGAATCCTGCACGATCCGAGCACTGAACTGCGGTCTTGCCCACCTGTGTGATGAGTTGGGTGGACGAGGAAATCACATCCGGGTCCGTCACCACGGTGCTCACAATCTCCACCAATTTCATGACAGGTGCTGGGTTGAAAAAGTGGATCCCAAGGAATCGCTCAGGACGGCCCGTCGCCGCTGCTAACTCGATGACCGGCAGGCTCGAGGTTGTGGTGGCAAAAATGACCTCGGGGCCGAACCGTGAATCAATGGAACGAAAGAGCTCAAGTTTTAATTGCAGATCCTCAGCGATTGCCTCAATAACCAGATCCGCTTCAACCTGTGTAGCGTCCTCAGCCGTCGAAACATTCGCACGATAATTGTCAGCACGTTCCTGATCTATCTTTCCTTTGCTCACGAGTTTGTCCCATGACTTGGTCAGATCCGCGACCACCTTGGCTGATTTTTCAGGGCTGCGAGTTACGGCTGTTACGGGAATACCTGCGGTGGCGAATACAGAGACAATTCCCGTTGCCATCGTGCCGGAACCAAAGACCGCAACCTTCTTAATGGCAATTGTTGCGGAAGCGTCATCAGGCTTAGGGGTAAGGGAATCAGGAATCACGACCGGAGTATTGGCGCCCTCGTAGGTATAAAACCCGTGCGCTGACTTACGTCCAAGCAGTCCTGCCGACACCATGTGTTTGAGTAGCGCAGCGGGTGCATGAAGGCGATTTCTGCTCTGGCGATACATGGTGTCAAGGATTTGTAAGGACGTATCGAGTCCAATGAGGTCAAGGAGTGCAAGGGGGCCCATGGGCAAGCCGCATCCGAGTTTCATCGCAGCATCAATGTCCTCACGAGATGCATACTTTTGCTCGTACATGGTGACCGCCTGGTTGAGGTAACCGAACAGAAGTGCATTTGCAATAAATCCCGCTCGGTCTCCCACGACCACTGGTTCCTTTTCAAGGGATTCGACGAAAGCGACTGCGGCAGCCACAACAGCTGGATCCGTCGTGACAGTTTGAATCACTTCAACAAAACGCTGGACCGTGGCGGGGTTGAAAAAATGCAGCCCGACCACACGACTTGGGCGTTCCGTCGAGACGGATATATCGGTCACTGACAATGCAGATGTATTCGTGGCCAAAATTGCGTGAGCGGGCAGGAGCGCATCCAGCTGCTGAAAAATGACTCGCTTGGCTTCGAGGTCTTCGGTGATTGCTTCAATGACCAGATCACACTGCGCCAACTCACCAATGTCAGTGGTTAATGTGAGCTCCGCGTTGGTTTCATTAATCTGATCCTGGGTCAATTTTCCCTTGGCCAAACCCCTGGCCATGGAGCCTTGAATTCGCTCACGTGCACGCTCAACCCCGTCCACATTTACGTCGACTCCGATCACGCGATAGCCGTGACGGGCAACGATCTCAATGATTCCCGACCCCATGGTTCCAAGGCCCACAACCCCGACCGTGACCATGCCTGCCTCATTGGCATTTGCATTCTCAGACATGATGACTACCTCTCTTCATTGGGCTGAAATCAAAACAATCGTGATGATGAGTCATCGGTGCCTTTCATCGCTTCATAGTCAAGTGTGAGACAGACAATTCCGCGATCTGCTGCCAATGTCCGTGCTTGTGGCTTAATCTCTTGGGCCGCGAATACGCCCGCGACTGGGGCTATCAATGGATCGCGATTGAGAAGTTCGAGGTACCGGGTGAGCTGCTCAACTCCATCGATTTCGCCCCTGCGCTTGATTTCAATAGCGACCGTTGACCCCTGAGGATCTTTAACCAGTAGATCAACAGGCCCAATGGCCGTTGGATACTCCCTACGTATCAATGAATATCCGTCGCCCAATGCGCCCAGATTCTCGGCTAAAAGTTTTTGCAGGTGTGCTTCCACGCCATCTTTGATCAAACCGGGATCTTGCCCCAATTCATGCGTTGAATCACTATGCAGTTCATGAATAGTGATTG
>JBDQMZ010000102.1:0-7808 GCA_040261955.1 Candidatus Nanopelagicales bacterium | reverse complement strand
GTCGGCTGCTCATGCCTCCACCCAATATGGTGGACAACACCGCAGCAGTGAATCGGCGCTCATCACCTCTGACCAGACCCGGCCCACCCATGACTACATGAGCCTGTTCGGTTGGACGGTTGTCAATTTTGGATTGTGCCAGTTGAGGTTCGGCTGCGATAGTTGGAGTGCGCTCACCGCGACGCTGGAAATGTCCAGTCTCCGCTCGAAGGAGTGCACTCTCGGCTAACACGACAGCTTGGTCGTGGTCCACATTGCCCGCGATAGAAATAACGAGCGACTCCGGTTGGTAGTAGCTCCGATAGAAATCAACAATAGAGTCACGGGATATGCCAAGTATGGTCTCTTGGGTTCCAAGTATTGGTCTCCCAAGTGGGGTGTCACCGAATAAAACAGTGGCAAAATGATCATGCACGAGATCACTGGGATCGTCATCGACCATTGCGATTTCTTCGAGGATGACACCTCGCTCGGCCTCAATATCCTCGGCGTTCAGAAGCGCGTCGGTGACAACGTCGCACAAAACATCAATCGCCAGTGGCAGATTCTCGGCCAAAACCCGGGCGTAATAGCACGTGTGCTCTTTACTGGTGAATGCGTTGATATCACCACCCACTGCCTCAATGGATGAAGAGATATCAAGCGCGGATCGCGCATTGGTTCCTTTGAATAACAAATGTTCCAAATAATGTGCTGCGCCCATGTGCGCACCCTGCTCATTACGTGAACCCGCATCAACCCAAATACCGATACTTGCCGAGTGCACACCAGGTACGAACTCGGTGATGAGGCGAACTCCATTAGCAAGGACGGACCGACGAACGAGCGAGCCGTCCGCCCCTGCTAGCAGAGTAATTGCTGAAGTCATACGGGCTATTCAGCGTTATTCGAGCTGTCAGAGCTATCTGAATCAGCAGGAACCGCGATCAGTGACAATTTCCCACGTTGATCAATTTCTTTGATCTCAACCTGAATCTTGTCACCAACTTTGAGAACCTCTTCGACGTTCTCAATGCGACCCTTGCCTGCGAATTTCTTGACCTCTGAAATGTGGAGCAGTCCATCGCGACCGGGCACCAATGAGATGAAAGCACCAAAGGTGGTTGTCTTAACAACCGTACCGAGGTAACGCTCCCCAACTTCGGGCATCGTTGGGTTAGCAATCTGATTGATTGCGTTGCGGGCAGCTTCAGCAGAAGGTCCATCCGTGGCGCCAATGTAGATCGTTCCATCATCCTCGATGGTGATGTCTGCACCAGTTTCCTCTTGGATTTGGTTTATGATCTTGCCCTTCGGGCCAATGACCTCGCCGATTTTGTCAACTGGAACCTTGACCGAAATGACTCGGGGTGCGGTAGTGGCCATTTCATCAGGTGCATCGATGGCTTCTGTCATGACATCGAGGATGGTCAGACGTGCATCACGTGCCTGAGTCAGAGCCCCGGCGAGAACCTCCGCGGGGATTCCGTCAAGCTTGGTATCAAGCTGAAGCGCAGTGACAAAGTTGCGTGTTCCCGCAACCTTAAAGTCCATATCGCCAAAAGCGTCTTCGGCGCCAAGAATGTCTGTGAGTGCAACATACTTTTGTGCTCCATCGACGATGCCAGAGATGAGTCCCATGGCGATGCCTGCAACAGGCGCCTTCAGTGGCACGCCTGCATTGAGCAATGACATTGTTGATGCACAAACAGATCCCATTGAGGTGGATCCGTTGGAACCTAGGGCCTCTGATACCTGGCGAATCGCGTATGGGAATTCTTCACGCGAAGGAAGCACCGGCACGAGGGCCCGCTCTGCCAAAGCACCGTGACCGATTTCACGACGCTTTGGAGATCCCACGCGTCCCGTCTCTCCCGTGCTGTATGGCGGGAAGTTGTAGTTGTGCATATAGCGCTTGCGATTTTCTGGGTTCAGCGTGTCCAACTGCTGCTCCATGCGCAACATGTTCAACGTTGTAATGCCGAGGATTTGTGTTTCGCCACGTTCGAACAATGCCGAACCATGAACACGAGGAATTACTTCTACCTCAGCAGACAGCGTACGAATATCGGCCAAACCGCGGCCGTCGATACGAACTCCATCCCGCAACACCCGCTCACGAACGGCGTTCTTGGTCACGGACCGAAGGGCCGCACTGAGTTCTTTCTCTCGCCCCTCAAAATCGGACCCAATCGATGCCATGACATCGGCTTTGATTTCATCCAGTCGATTCTCGCGCTCGGCCTTGGACACAATGGTGAGTGCTTGTGCCACGGCTTCGCCCGCAGCCTTATCAACTGCTGCATAGGCATCGTCTTCGTATTCCAAGAACACGGGGAAATCGGCGACAGGCTTGGCTGCTGCTGCGGCTAGTTCTGCCTGGGCCTCGCACAGAAGTCGAATGGACTTCTTAGCGGCGTCAAGACCTTCTGCAACAACCTCTTCGGTTGGGGCGGTGGCACCGCCCGCGACCAATTCGATGGTGCGCTCAGTTGCTTCGGCTTCAACCATCATGATGGCAACATCGTCGCCGGCTATACGGCCAGCAACGACCATGTCGAAGACTGCCTCCTCGAGCTGCTCGTGAGTTGGGAATGCAACCCATTGTCCACGAATAAGTGCAACTCGGACTCCGCCAACAGGTCCGCTGAATGGCAAGCCACTCAGTTGAGTGGACGCTGAAGCAGCGTTGATTGCCAGTACATCGTAAAGATCTTTGGGGTTGAGCGCCATGACGGTCACGACAACCTGAACTTCGTTGCGCAGACCCTTCTTGAACGTTGGGCGCAAAGGACGATCGATGAGCCTGCAGGTCAAAATTGCGTCTTCGCTGGGACGACCCTCACGTCGAAAGAATGACCCGGGAATGCGCCCTACCGAATACATGCGTTCTTCAACATCAACCGTCAAAGGGAAGAAATCGAATTGATCCTTGGGCTGCTTCGAGGCCGTTGTGGCACTCAGAAGCATTGTTTCGTCATCCAGGAAAGCGCAAACGGAGCCTGCGGCCTGCCGGGCAAAACGACCAGTTTCGAAACGAATGGTACGAGTACCAAATGATCCATTGTCAATGACGGCACTAGCCGTCGTTACGGAACCCTCCACGGGTACCTCCTTTAAGAGAGGACGCTCGCACAGACTTTCCGCGGTATCGGCGGTCTTCGATCGAGATTCGCGGAAAAATTCCGAAAATCACTACCGAGGACCGACATCTACGCAAAATTTGCCCTGAGCGTCATTATTTGATTGTTGTAACAAAATCGGCTGGAACTCAGGGTGAGTCAACCGAAAAAATATGAATGCAGCCCGCTAAGCGAACTGCATTCATCACGACTATCGGCGCAATCCGAGGCGTTCAATGATTGAGCGATAACGATTAATGTCAGTCTTGGTCAAGTAGTTGAGCAAACGGCGACGTTGACCGACCATGATGAGCAGTCCGCGCCGGCTATGGTGGTCGTGCTTGTGGGTCTTTAGGTGACCGGTGAGGTCATCGATCCGACGACTCAGCATGGCAATTTGAACCTCTGGTGAGCCGGTATCTCCCGGCTTGGTGCCGTATTCGGCGATTATTTCTTGCTTTGTTGCAGTGTCGAGCGACATGTGTTCCTTCCAAGCGTGAATTCACGCGTTTTAAGTGTCACGAATCCGGGAGCTGAGGTGCCGCCTCCGAACCGTCTAATCGTCCTAGCCTAGCAGCCCTCAGGATTGAGTACTCATGGGCGGGCGAGCGCGGGCTACGTCGATCTTCATTTGATCCAGATAAGCGTCAAGATCTGGGAATACCTCCTGGCGCCGCAGAAAGTCGGTGAACTCAAATTCGACCGCCTCCCCATAGAGGTCGAGGTCATCTCGATCCAATACATAGGCCTCAATGCGCTTCTCGGCACCTTCGAACTGAGGATTTGTGCCCACCGAGATTGCTGCCGGGTACCGGTGAGAATTCCACACCAGAAACCCTGCATACACCCCGTCACTCGGAATGAGCCGGCTCATGTCCCACCGCAGATTGGCTGTCGGGTACCCGAGTTGTCTGCCGCGCTGATCTCCGTACACAACAGTGCCTGCCAAGGTGAATGCTCGCCCCAAAACCCGCATTGCCCCCGCAACATCGCCTTCGTTGACAAGACCACGAACACGGCTCGACGAAAGCGTGGCCCCATCTCCATCTGTGGCCAGGTCAACCGGATGAACTGTGAATCCATAGGTCACGCCTAGGTCTCGCAGGGTATCGACGGTTCCTGCTGCGCCAGCTCCGAAAGTAAAATTCTGCCCAACAACAACGTTGAGACATTCCGCAAGATGTTGTTTGACAAACTCCTCGGGGGTTTGTTGCGCAAGCTCATGCGTGAAGGGGATCACGCGAACGCCTTTCACGCCTTCAGTAAAAAGGAGTTCTGTTCTCTCGGAGATACTGGAAATCATTGGGGGTGCAGACTCCGGGTTAACAACATACGCAGGATGCGGATCAAATGTGATCACCTCAAGTTCGGTATCACTGTCACGAGCCACCGAGCGCCCTACATTGAGCATCATTTGATGCCCGCGGTGCACACCATCAAAAACACCGATACACACTGTTAACGGCGATGAGTGGTCACGCCGCTGGGGAGCCGCACTCCCCGACGCCTCTGCCATGCGTGCAGGATATTCGGTCACGAGTTGTTCACAAAAACAGCCTTGTAGGACACCACATCTCCTTTGACCTCACCAAGGGCAAGAAGCTCTGAGCGCTGATTTAGTAGTGCAATAGTTCCAGCACCGACAGGATCGGGTGTTGGAATCCTCTGACCGAGACTTATGGCCTTTTCTTGGCTTTCGTCGACAATGAAACTGGGCCACACCATTTGCGCTACGGATCCTAGATCAAGCACCCTGCTCCAGGGATTTTCTTCGCGAACGATTGATTCAAGCGAATGAGAACGGTCGACGCCGAAGGGACCTACGGCTGTACGACGCAATGCTGTTAAATGCCCGCCCACTTCAAGTGATTCGCCCAAATCACGTGCGATCGCTCGTATGTATGTACCTGATGAACACACAACATTCACAGTGATATCGCACCACACACCATCATGAGAAATCTTGTCAACATCGATCGACTCGATAGTTACTTGACGTTGTGGAAGTTCGACGCTTTCGCCGGCTCTCACGAGCGCATGGGCCCGCTTGCCATTAACTTTGATCGCACTCACTGAACTGGGACGTTGCCAAATAGTGCCAACTTGCTGTGCGAGGTGGTCACGAATCTGCGAGTCCGTGAGGTGCTCAACACTTGTTATCGCGGAAATGGTTCCCTCAGCGTCATCGGTCGAACTTGATGCACCCAATCGAATCGTGGCGCGGTAAGCCTTTGTTGTGAGGGTCAGGTGTCCAAGGGTTCGGGTACCAGAGTTAACCCCAACTACCAGCACACCTGTGGCCATTGGATCGAGGGTTCCCGCGTGGCCGATTTTGCGGGTGCCAAAAACTCGACGCAAATCTCGGACGACATCATGCGAGGTGATTCCCGCAGGCTTATCAACAACGACGACACCGCTCATGTGTGACACAGAACGGGCTTCTAATCGTCAGATTCGCGATACGGATTTGGCTCCCCGGCATACGTTGCCTTCTCCGCCTGTTGGTGTACCCGCGCGTCATCTTCGGCCGCGGCGCGCAATAGGTCCTCGACATGCGCCGCATTCTCAGGGATCGCATCGAGCACAAATTCCAAGGTAGGAGTGAATTTAACCCCGGTACCCTTGCCAACTTCCGTGCGCAAAAGTCCCTTGCTTGAGGCAAGTGCATCGGCAGTTGCCGCCCGATCCTCATCTGAGCCGTAAACGGTGTAGAACACGGAGGCATCGCGCAGGTCCGCGGTCAAGCGGACATCCGTGATGGTGATGAATCCAAGCCGAGGGTCTTTGATTTTGAACTCCAAGGTTTGGGCAACAATCACCTTAATGCGGTCAGCAAGTTTCCTAGCCCGCGCGTCGCTTCCCATAAGTTCCCGCCCTACTTGCGCTTTATTTCGCGCATTTCGAAGGTTTCGATGACGTCGTCAACTTTGACATCCTGATAGCTACCAAGGTTGATGCCGCACTCGAAACCTTCACGGACTTCAGTTACATCGTCCTTGAATCGCCGCAACGAGGCGATGTTAAGGCTTTCGGCAACCACAACACCGTCGCGCACAAGACGCGCCTTGGTGTTGCGTTTTACTTCACCGCTGCGAATTATGCAGCCTGCGATTGTGCCGAACTTGGATGACTTGAACACGTCGCGAACCTCAGCAGTTCCCAGTTGAACTTCCTCGTATTCTGGTTTCAACATGCCCTTCAGTGCTGCCTCAATTTCATCGATGGCCTGGTAGATCACACTGTAGTAGCGAACGTCCACGCCCTCTTGAGCTGCGAACTCTGCCACTTTGCCTTCAGGTCGCACGTTGAATCCGAGAATGATTGCCTTCGACGCGCTAGCCAAAGTGACGTCGTTCTGCGTGATCGCGCCAACTCCACGGTGAATAACGCGCAGGGAAACCTCATTGCCCACATCGATCTTGAGCAATGCGTCTTCCAGCGCTTCAACCGATCCGGACACATCGCCCTTCAGAATCAGAGTTAGCTCAGAAACTTCGCCGCGCTCAATGGATTCGAGGAAGTCTTCCAGCGAACGCTTGACACGATTCTTGGCCAGCATGGCGTTACGTTCACGCGCAGCACGCGTCTGAGCAATCTGCCGGGCCACTCGATCTTCCGAGACCACGAGGAAACTGTCACCAGCACCTGGTACCGATGTGAGGCCGAGTACCTGCACAGGAGCCGATGGGCCGGCTTCATTGACCGGGTTTCCGGCGTCATCGAGCATTGCGCGAACACGCCCAAAGGCGTCACCCGCAACGATCGAATCTCCGAGGTGCAATGTTCCCCTCTGAACCAGCACGGTCGCGACAGGTCCACGACCACGGTCCAAATGAGCCTCAATGGCAACACCTTGTGCATCTTGATTCGGATTCGCTCTGAGGTCCAGTGCAGCGTCTGCTGTCAACAGGACTGCTTCCAACAGAGACTCGATGCCGATGTCATTTTTGGCGGACACATCAACAAACATTGTGTCTCCACCGAAGTCCTCGGCCACTAGACCATATTCGGTCAGTTGCCCACGAACCTTTGTTGGATCAGCACCTTCCTTATCAATCTTGTTGACGGCCACCACGATGGGAACCCCTGCAGCTTGCACGTGGTTGAGTGCTTCAATCGTTTGCGGCTTGACACCATCATCAGCTGCGACAACCAAGATCGCAATGTCTGTGACTTCAGCGCCACGAGCACGCATTGCGGTGAAGGCCTCGTGACCTGGTGTATCAATGAACGTAATGGGCCGCTCACCGTCAGGCGTATGGGCGACCACTTGGTAAGCACCAATGTGCTGGGTGATCCCACCCGCTTCACCTGAAATCACATTTGTTTTCCGAATCGCATCGAGCAATCGGGTCTTACCGTGATCAACGTGACCCATAACCGTGACAACAGGTGAACGGGGCGCTAGATCGGCGCTGTCGCCTTCATCCTCACCAAATTCGAGGTCAAAGGTCTCAAGTAGTTCGCGATCTTCGTCTTCAGGTGAAACGACTTCAACGGCAAAGTTGAGTTCGGTTCCGAGCAACATCAACGTGTCGTCGTCGATGGACTGCGTCGCAGTAACCATTTCACCGAGACCGATCAATACCTTCACGAGATCAGCAGAGGATGCGTCAATTTTCTCTGCGAAGTCGGTGAGACTTGAGCCACGAGGAAGCCGAACTACTTCACCGTTGCCACGTGGGAGGCGGACGCCACCCATCGATG
>JBDQMZ010000101.1:0-2663 GCA_040261955.1 Candidatus Nanopelagicales bacterium | reverse complement strand
TAGGCAGTGATCAAGCGTTCTTCGTGGTCCATCACTCGGGTGCGCTTTTGCGGGCCAGCAATGACACGGTCGATTGCTTCATCCATGAGCACGTTGTCGATTTCAGTGTGACCACCGCGAGCGGTCAGCAGTGCAGCCTCATTGAGCACATTGGCCAGATCTGCGCCGGTGAACCCTGGGGTGCGTCGGGCAACGGCCATGAGGTCGACCTCGGGCCTTATCGGCTTGCCCTTGGCATGCACCTGCAAAATTTCAAAGCGGCCGGTGAGATCGGGACGATCAACACCAATTTGCCGGTCAAAGCGGCCCGGACGCAGAAGCGCTGGGTCAAGAATGTCAGGGCGGTTGGTCGCAGCGATCATGATCACGCCACCGGAGACATCGAAACCGTCCATCTCAACGAGCATCTGGTTCAGTGTCTGCTCGCGCTCGTCATGACCGCCACCCATGCCCGCACCGCGATGACGACCGACTGCATCGATTTCATCCATGAAAATGATTGCAGGAGCATTCGCTTTGGCTTGTTCAAAAAGATCGCGAACGCGGCTAGCACCAACACCCACCAACATCTCAACAAACTCAGACCCCGTAATTGAATAGACCGGCACACCCGCCTCGCCCGCAACCGCGCGCGCAAGGAGCGTCTTACCAGTTCCCGGAGGACCATAAAGCAAAACACCCTTGGGAATCTTGGCACCAACAGCCTTGAATTTTTCAGGATCGGCCAGGAAGTCTTTGATCTCTTCGAGTTCTTCAACAGCCTCAGCTGCTCCTGCTACATCGGCAAATGTTGTTTGCGGCATGTCCTTGGAAATCATTTTTGCTTTTGATTTGCCAAAGTTCATTATGCGCGAGCCGCCACCCTGCATTTGACTGAAAATGAAGACCATGATCAAGACGAGGAGAATGAATGGCAGCAAGGACACCAACAGCGTGACCAGGAGACTCTCGCTGGGAACAACGACGTTGTATCCCCCAGGCAGCATGCCTCCGTCAGATTTTTCTTGCAGCATTTCTTGCAGCAACACACCCTGGCCCGTGACGTAGGTGGCGCGAACAATGTCGCCGTTCTTCAACGTGAGTTCAAGGACCTGGTCGCGATCCGTGATGGTCGCGGTGTCGACGTTGCCGTTGGAGATCTCTGAGATGGCGACACTGGTGTCGATTTCATCGGGCGCACCTGCACCCGAAATCAGGCTCGATCCCACCAGAACAAAAATGACGGCAAGAGCGATCCAGAAGAAGGGTCCCCGAATGATCCGCTTGAAATTCACTTCCTCACGGTACTACGACCCCATGAGGGGAGTTGCCTTGCATTCGCCGTTATGCCCACGGCGAAAAGGCCAAAAGGCTTGGGCTTAGTTCTCGTACACGTGCGGCGCGAGAGTTCCCACACACCGCAGGTTTCGGTACTTCTGGGCGTAATCCAAGCCGTAACCCACCACGAACTCGTTCGGGATGTCAAAGCCCACATATTTGGCCTCGACCAGGACCTTCATGGCCTCAGGCTTGCGCAGCAGGGTGAAGACTTCAATGGACTTGGGGTGGCGTGAGCCAAGATTCTTGAGCAGCCAGGTCAAGGTCAGACCTGAGTCCAAAATGTCCTCGACCACGATCACGTGGCGACCTTCAATGTGGGTGTCGAGGTCCTTGAGAATTCGCACGACGCCACTCGAGGTGGTTCCCGAGCCATAGGAGGACACGGCCATCCAGTCCATCTCGACTTTGTGGGTCCGCAGTGACCGCACGAGATCTGCCATCACCATGACTGCACCTTTAAGGACACCAACGAGCAGGATTTCTTCATCCTCGTAATCGGATTGGATCTGATCAGCGAGCACCTGGATTCGATTGAGCAGTTCCTCCTCAGTGAGCAGAACGTGTTGCAGGTCTGCACTGATGTCCGCTGAATCCATGATTCTCCTCGTTCTAGTTGCTAACTCTCACGTGCGGTGTATCCGTAGCCTTCCATACTCCCTCGCCGCGCTTGCACCAGATGGCAAAGCAACCTCACCTTGGCCGTGCCAATTTGTCACCAGCGCATTGATTGCCGCTACATGGTTAAAAGTCAAGGGTGATGATTCACGTTCGATACCAACCACTTGTTCATAGATTCTCCGAATGACGCGTGTCCGGACCGCCTCCGGCAACTCCAGTAGGTGCGCGACTTCGACGGCACCTTCAGTTGAGTCATTTGAAAAAACAACATTTCCGATGCTCAAGTCAGCCCACTGTTCGAGTGCTTGGTCATCAGCGCGCAGCAACTGGGCTGAGCGAACCAAGCCTGCAACAATGCCCGGGCCAAAATCAGCCCGAAGCTGCTCGAGGTGCGTGCGCATGTGAACCCGGGCGAAAGCCGAATCCGCATTATGCGGATCAGACCACGGAGTGATTCCCATTGGTTCGAGCAATTCTGTGACCGCTAGCGCGATATGAGTTCGCGCAATCCCCAGAAACGGACGGTGAATCTGTCCATCACAGGCGCTCATGGCACCAAGACTGTGGGCACCGGCGCCACGCAGGAGCCGCAGCAACACGGTTTCTGCTTGATCATCAGCCGTATGCCCCAGGAGAATCGGGTTCCCCTTGGCCACCGACGCCAAGGCAGTTCTGCGCGCTTTGCGGGCAGCCGATTCCATGCCATCGCCAGAGATCTGGTCCAC
>JBDQMZ010000100.1:0-4782 GCA_040261955.1 Candidatus Nanopelagicales bacterium | reverse complement strand
TCATGAGGGTTTGGAAGCTTCTTATGAACGTCACCGCAAGGCATACATCTCGACTTTTGATCGCTTGAATTTGGATTACGTGATTGTCTCCGCCATGGCTGGAGCAATGGGTGGTTCGCGCAGTGAAGAGTTTCTGGCTTCAGCAGAAGTCGGTGAAGATACTTATGTGAAATGTTCATGTGGTTATGCAGCGAATGTGGAAGCACTGATAATTCCGATGGCTGAATTTAACCCCGAGCTCAACTTGGATCTTGACCTTCCAAGTTCACATGTGGAAGAAACCCCTCAGACACCGACAATTGATTCCCTTGTTGCAGTGTCGAATGCGCGGACGGATCTTGCTCGTCCAGATCGTGATTGGCTTGCATCAGACACGTTGAAGAATTTGTTGCTCATGGTCACGGATGCAGGTGGAAATGACCGTCCGCTCGCTATTGGCGTGCCGGGTGATCGAGAGGTGGACATGCGTCGCCTCGAAGCCGCTTTGTACCCCGACGCTGCCCGCCCCTTCGAGGAAGCTGATTTTGCCGCGTATCCCATGCTGGCCAAGGGGTACATCGGGCCTCAGATTCTAGGGAAAGACAGCGAAAGTGGAATCGAATTTCTCACCGATCCCAGAATAGTTCGAGGGACTCGATGGATTACCGGTGCCAATGTTTCTGGCAAGCACGTCTTCGACTTGGTATTTGGGCGTGATTTTGAATCAGATGGAATTATCGATGTCGCCGAAGTCATGGACGGCGATACTTGTAATGAGTGCGGAGGTCACCTAGAAAAAGCTCGAGGCATCGAGATTGGTCATATCTTCCAACTCGGTACAAAGTATGCAGAAGCTCTAGGTTTGAAAGTCCTCGATGAAAACGGTGAACTGGTAACGGTCACAATGGGCTCCTACGGCATTGGCGTATCACGCGCTGTTGCTGCAATCGCTGAGCAACATCACGACGACAAAGGTCTGGTATGGCCTCGCGAGATTTCTCCGGCAGATATATATCTGGTGGCTGCGGGTAAAACCCCAGAGATTTTCGCTGCGGCGGAAGACTTGGCCGAGCAATGGTATGCATTGGGACTGAGGGTCATCCTCGATGACCGAATGGGTGTGTCGCCCGGCGTCAAGTTCAACGACTCGGAGCTTCTTGGAATTCCCACGATCGTGGTGGTTGGCCGTGGCTTGGAAAAAGGCGTGATCGAAGTTAAGGATCGTGTCAGCGGCGAACGGGCAGACGTGAGTGTGGATACCGTGGTTGCTGATGTGCACCGCATATGTACGACCTGAGCATTTGGACGATAGTCCTTCTCTGCATTGCGGCTGCAGCATCAGGTTGGGTTGATGCGGTAAGCGGTGGCGGTGGAATGTTGCAATTGCCGTCATTGTTTCTAGCACTTCCGGCAGGCGCCGAAGTGAATGCGCTCGCCACCAACAAGCTCTCGAGTATTTTTGGAACCGCTTCAGCTGCTCGTACATACGTCAAGCACCTGTCACCGGACTGGAAAACAGCCATACCTATGTCCGTTGTGGCGTTCGTCTTCGCTGCCCTTGGTGCATGGTGCGCGCATTTGATCCCAAGTGCAGTATTCGGATCACTCGTCATTGGTGTCCTGTGCGTTGTTTGGGTGTGGACCCTTCTCAACCCTGCCCTCGGTTCGTCGACGTCCTTGCGCTGGGGACAAACCAAGAAGCACTATGTGATTGCCGTACTCGTGGGTGCAGTGATCGGATTCTACGATGGCATATTTGGTCCTGGCACTGGCTCTTTTTTGCTCATCGCCCTCGTGGGTTTACTGGGATATTCATTTCTCATGGCCTCGTCAACTGCCAAATTGGTGAATCTCGGAACCAATGCCGCGGCTTTGCTGGTGTTTGGACTCAATGGGTCAGTGTTATGGATGCTTGGTCTGCTGATGGCGAGTTTCAACGTGGCAGGTGCTGTTGTGGGGGCTCGCACGGCGTTGGCCAAGGGAAGCGGATTCGTTCGAATCGTTTTTCTCGCCGTCGTGGCCCTACTGATTATTCGGCTTATCTGGGATATGTGGCTACACTAGGCTGACAGCAGGGCGAGCACTTCAGATTCGACAATTGATTGACCACAATAGGAAACGGTGAGTGACATGGGATTGCCAGAAAACGAATGCCGTGAACTTGCCGCTTCGATCTGTGCTGAAGCCGGGGTTGATTTAGAAGACTTCTCTGTCACCAAAGCAGGTCGGCGGGAAGTGGTGCGTGTCGTGGTTGACCGCGACGGTGGAATAGATCTTGATGCTGTCGCTGACATAAGTCGATCGATCTCTGACGCTCTTGACGCCCTCCCTTTGGCCGATGAATCTCCCTTTGTCCTTGAGGTGGGCTCACCTGGAGTCGATAGGCCTTTGACAGCCGAGCGCCACTGGCGCAGAGCCACGGGACATTTGGTTGAAGTGAAATTTACCGACTCCTCACCCACCCTGTTGGGTCGAATCACCAACGTCGAAGGGGATTCGGTGACCCTTGATGTTGCAGGGGTTGGTACATCAATAATTCATATGCCGGCTGTGTCCCATGCGGTTGTTCAAGTGGAATTCAACAAAGGAGAGTAATCATGGATATCGACGTGAGCGCATTAAAGTCGTTGGTTCGAGAAAAGAATCTCTCATTGGAGCTGGTTGTTGAAAGCATTGAACAGGCGCTCCTTGTGGCTTACCACAAAACTCCGGGATGTCACTCACACGCTCGCGTGCAGTTGGATCGAAAGTCAGGTCACGTGACTGTCTGGGCGAAAGAAGAGTTCCCCAACGAGGATCCGGAGCAGCCACCGACGTTTGGGCCAGAATTCGATGACACTCCAAGTGATTTTGGGCGGGTTGCAGCGAGCACCGCTCGACAGGTGCTACTCGGTCGATTGCGTGAAGCAGAGGGAGACGCAACTCTCATCGAGTTCACGGGCCGGGAGGGAGATCTAGTTTCTGGGGTTATTCAACAGGGAACCAACCCGCGCATGATTCGAGTGGATCTGGGCAAGATTGAAGCCAACCTACCCCCGGAAGAGCAATCGCCAGGTGAGATTTACACACATGGCGAACGCTTGAAATGCCTGGTGACTGGTGTGCGCAAGGGATTTAAAGGGCCCGTAGTCACCGTGTCCCGTACACATCCAGACCTTGTGAGATCACTCTTTGCTCTCGAAGTTCCTGAGATCGCCGATGGCACGGTCGAGATAACCGCCATTGCGCGGGAAGCAGGACATCGATCAAAGATTGCAGTGCGTTCGCACAAGCCTGAAGTGAACGCCAAAGGTTCGTGCATTGGCCCACTTGGTCAACGGGTGCGTCAAATCATGAGTGAGCTCAGCGGCGAGAAAATTGATATTGTCGATCACAGTGATGATCCAGCGGAAATGATTGCGCAGGCCCTATCTCCCGCCAAGGTCACGTCGGTGACAATTGTTGATCCCGCAACGCGCAGTGCGCGGGTGGTGGTCCCGGATTACCAACTCTCGCTGGCCATTGGACGCGAGGGACAAAATGCTCGATTGGCCGCACGTTTAACGGGCTGGCGAATCGATATCCGCTCAGATGCCCAGCCAGTTGTCGATGAGCAAGCAGTCGCAGTGAGCCCGGACCCTTTGAGCGAGTGAGCGAGCCATCGAGAACCTGCTTGGGATGCAAGAAATCGGTACCCAAGAAGAAACTCCTTCGGATTGTGGCTGATGCCGAGAAATCCAGCATCGTGGTGGATGAACTGGGTGTGCTCCCGGGGCGAGGTGCCTATGTACATCGGGGCTCCAAATGCCTTTCGCTTGCATCTCGGCGGGTCCGAGCGCCGCTTCGGCTGGGTGATCGGGTAGATTTGGACGCCGTTGGTCAAGTTCTGGCCGCTATTCCATCGGAGTAGAGGTCCCTAGCTTGGCTTTCTGTCCATAAATGTCCACCGTAAGGATCATCGTGAACATGCAAATGAGCGCTTCCTAATGAGGCCCCTCACATGAGCGTGCAGGCATGAAAGTGCATCGCGCCCAGTAACGGTTCGGACTGCAATGCCCGGGCCAAGACAGGAGAGTTGTGTCAAAAGTCCGGGTTTATGAACTCGCTAAAGAGCTTGGTTACGACAGCAAGACCGTCCTAGCCAAATTACAAGACATGGGCGAGTTCGTTCGTTCAGCATCGTCCACGATTGAGGCGCCAGTCGCTCGTCGACTCAAAGAGGCGATGCCTCCTGCAGAACCAAAGCCTGCCAAGAAGGCGGCTAAAAAGACTGCCAAGAAGGCTGCTGCAACCCAAGATGTTTCCTCTGAGAATGTCGATTCGGATGGTAGCGCCACTCCGGTTTCACCTGCTGTACCTTCCATGAAGGCAGTTCCAGCGCCACCAGAAGCCACAACCCCAAGCGCAGCAACGCCTGCTACCCCTACCCCGTCCGCTACTCCTTCTCCTACTCCGACACCGCGCCCCACCTCGAGTTCGAGTGCAAGTCCAAAACCGGCAGGTCCGAGACCGGGAAACAATCCATTTGGTGGCAGCACGGGAATGGGCAAGCCAGCTCCACGTCCAGGCAATAATCCTTTCGGCACACCCGCGTCCGAGCGACCAGCCGCACCACGCCCCGGCGGTGTGCCCGGTGCCCCACGACCTAATCCAGGAACCATGCCTGCTTCGCGACAACGTCCAGCAGGTCCAGGAGCTCGCCCAGGTGGTCGCCCACCAGGTGCTCCGGGTGGCTTCGGTGCTCCCGGCCGTGGGCGTCCCGGTGGTGCTCCAGGTGCGCGCCCAAGTGGTGCACCCGGTGGTGCTCCCGGTGGTGCACCCGGT
>JBDQMZ010000099.1:0-14064 GCA_040261955.1 Candidatus Nanopelagicales bacterium | reverse complement strand
TCCAAGAAGTGGGTTCACAAGGCGTCGACGTCTATTTCGACAACGTCGGTGGCGAAATTCTCAACGCAAACCTCGCCTACCTTTCCTTCGGCGCTCGAGTCGTGATTTGCGGGGCCATCTCTCAGTACAACGCGACCGAGAGCACCCCGGGCCCAAGCAATTACATGAACTTGCTGGTCAAGCGAGCCCGCATGCAGGGTTTTCTCGTGTTTGATTATGAAGACAAGTTCCCCGTGGCTCAGCGCCGAATTGGAAAATGGCTCGCACAAGGCAAGATCACCGCGCCAGAAACAATTGTTAAGGGAGAGATCACCGAATTCCCTGAGACCCTCAACCGCCTCTTTGCCGGCAACAACATGGGCAAATTACTCCTCCAGATCAACTAGCGTGTCCATCCGCAAGGCAGCGCCTCACTAGGCTTGGCATATGTCTAAAGTCTTGGCCTCACTCCCCGTTGGTGAACGTGTCGGAATCGCCTTCTCTGGCGGTCTGGACACCTCAGTTGCAGTTGCGTGGATGCGGGAAAACGGCGCGATCCCCTACACGTATACGGCGGACCTCGGCCAAGCCGATGAACCCGACATCGATTCGGTGCCTGGAAGAGCGGGCCAATATGGCGCTGAAAAGTCTCGATTGGTCGATTGTCGCAGTGCACTGGTCGAAGAAGGCCTTGCAGCCATGGCATGCGGTGCCTTTCACATTCGCTCGGGTGGGCGCACGTACTTCAACACAACACCACTCGGGCGTGCTGTAACCGGAACACTCTTGGTTCGAGCCATGCTCGAGGACGGCGTGAATATTTGGGGCGATGGCTCCACTTACAAAGGCAATGACATTGAGCGCTTCTACCGCTACGGACTGTTGGCAAACCCTGAACTTCGGATTTACAAGCCGTGGCTCGACGCACAATTTGTATCTGAACTGGGTGGACGCCATGAAATGAGCGAGTGGCTCAAGGAACATGAACTGCCCTACCGTGATAGCACCGAGAAGGCCTACTCCACAGATGCAAATATTTGGGGCGCCACCCATGAGGCCAAAGATCTCGAATTGCTCAGTGCTTCTATGGAAATCGTTGACCCCATCATGGGTGTGAAGTTCTGGGACCCCGCCGTCTCTATTGAGACCGAAGACGTCACCATCGAATTCCATCAAGGCAGGCCTATTCGCATTAATGGTGAGGAATTCGAGAGTGCTGTTGACCTCGTGCTCACTGCAAATGCGATCGGTGGGCGCCACGGGCTCGGCATGGCTGACCAAATTGAGAACCGAATCATTGAGGCAAAGTCCCGTGGTATCTATGAAGCCCCCGGCATGGCACTTCTCTTCATCGCCTATGAACGACTTATCTCAGCAATTCACAATGAAGACACAATTGCTAACTACCACGCCGAAGGCCGACGCCTTGGCCGCCTGCTCTATGAAGGACGCTGGCTTGATCCGCAGGCTTTGATGCTGCGTGAGTCACTCGTGCGCTGGGTTGCATCGGCAGTCACGGGTGAGGTGACACTACGACTGCGCCGTGGCGACGACTACTCAATCATCAAAACCGATGGCCCCGCATTTAGTTACCACCCAGAAAAATTATCCATGGAACGAACAGAGAACGCAGCCTTCGGTCCAACAGATCGCATTGGCCAGCTCACCATGCGTAATCTCGATATCGCTGACACTCGAACCAAGCTGGAAATGTACGCCAGCCAGGGACAATTGCTGGACGGGCACGTGAACCTTATGGGCAAACTCACGCCCGGCGGCGCTGAAGCGATTGCGGCAACCCCCGAGGCCCAGCACCCTGATGAGCAAAATCTTGAGCGCGCGTCCTTTGAGTTCGGTGCGGACTAGTAACTCAAACCTGCATTTCCAAGGCAATTCCTTGACAGGATGGCCCCTTGAGCCTAGTTTGCTGACATGAGTGCTGGTCAGTTCACGGCTCACGACGCTAGGCCTTGGCGCGACAAGAAGCGCTTCCTGTGGCTCGTTGCACTCGTCATGCCCTCACTTCTCTTCGTTGCCATTGGGATGTATGCGCTCACCAACTGGGCAATTTGGTTGTGGATAGGTCCCATCGTCATTTTGGGGATCGTCCCCATCATTGACCTTGTAACTGGACGCGACCTGTCCAACCCTCCCGCGGAGATGATTGAACAACTTGAAAACGACAGGTACTACCGACTCATCACCTACCTATTCCTCCCCCTGCAATATGCGGGGTTTATTGCTGCTTTTTACGTCATTGCCACCTGGGGGCTCAGCACTCCAGAGAAAATTGGCTTCGCCATCAGCGTGGGCATGATTGGCGGGATCGGTATCAATACCGCGCACGAACTCGGTCACAAGAAGGAAAGTTACGAACGGTGGCTGTCAAAGATTGCCCTAGCCCAGAGTTTCTACGGACATTTCTTCATTGAACACAACCGTGGGCACCACGTTCGTGTAGCAACACCGGAAGACCCAGCGAGCAGTCGAGTAGGTGAGAGCTTCTATCGCTTTTGGCCACGAACGGTGTTTGGCTCATTAAAGAGTTCGTGGAGCCTTGAAAAGAATCGCATTGCCCGGCGCAAGAAACACCCTTACCGTTTAAGCAACGACAACATCAACGCGTGGCTCATGTCCGTGGTTCTTTGGGTCGCAATGCTTGCTTGGCTGGGAATGGGCATACTTCCCTACCTCCTCATTCAGATGTTCATAGCGATAACCCTGCTGGAAGCTGTTAATTACCTCGAGCATTACGGCATGCTGCGCCAAAAGGTCAAGCATGGGGACCGAGTTCGCTACGAAAGAGTCGATCCCAGCCATAGCTGGAACTCGGACAACATTGCAACAAATATTTTGCTCTACCACCTACAACGCCACAGTGATCATCATGCGCAACCAACCCGCAGGTACCAAGCACTCTTGAGTTACAAGGAATCACCCGTCCTTCCCACAGGCTATGCAGGCATGATTCTCTTGTCACTTTTCCCATTTGCTTGGAAAAAGGTGATGGACCCCAAAGTTCTCGGCCACTTTGACGGTGAAATTTCGCGGGCAAATATTCGACCCAGTAAGCGTGAGTCAATCATCTCGCGCTATTCCAACACCCCTAGAAACGAAAATCTTGAATCAATCGAAGCGGCAATGTCACTGGCCGAGTCAACCCATTACGAATGCCCTGGCTGCGGCTATTCATACGATCAATCACGAGGCGATGTGCGCGAGGGCTTTGCGCCGGGAACACCCTTTAACTCAATCCCCGAATCATGGGTATGCCCTGATTGCGGTGTGCGCGAACGCAATGAATTTAGGCCGCTCGCAGTTTCCGACCGTCCCACCAATACTTAATAAGCGCCACGCCACCGACGAGCAGCTGAGGCAAAAACCAACCAAGTCGCCACAATAGGTCGGCTGCGACTGCCGACGTGCTCTCCACCCCAACTGCGACGAGCAGCGCAATCAATGCCGCATCGACGGTGCCCAACCCGCCAGGTGTGATGGGAAAGGCGGTCAAGACAAGTGCCACCGAGTAAGCGGCAAAAATTTCAATGATCGAGATATCAGACTCGGTTGCTCCAAGGCCAACGAGTGCAGCCCACAGCACCAGCATCGGCGCCATTTGGGCTCCGATGTTCGTAACCGCAAGGGACTTCCATCGAGTCTTCACCAGCGACGCCGCCTGCTCGTGGAATTGCGTCAGCATTGCCTCAACATCAGGTCCCTGCTTCTTGAACAATCCAAAGGCCCAATGCACCGGCTTCTCCAGCCACCTGCCAACTTTCTGCGCTGACTCTTGGCTCCGCAGCACCAAGACGATAACAATGAGCGAAACAATCACCGCGGCCAAACCAATAATTGCGGTGGTCATGAATGCTGCAGTTGACCTGCCTTCGAGCACCAACAGCGTCACTGCAATTGCGGGAGCGCCCAGCGTGAACAGATAGGTATAGATCGCGTCAGCAGAGACCGCCGCTGCTGCTTTTGCCTGCGGAACCCCATAGCGCGCCAACACGGTGTACTGAGTAGCAACTGCTACGGCTCCCCCACCAGGAATGATGTTGCTCAAGGTAAACCCTGCTTGACGGCTCAAACTCGCATGGAGATAACTCAGTGAATGGATCGCGGCGATTGCGGTCAAGGGGTAAATAGCGATGTTGATGATTGATGCGACAGCAATGGCAACGTTCCAGAGTGGCTCAACTGCCCCGAGTTCGGTGAACGCTTTGGAGTACTCCCCAGCATTTTGGCTGATAAACCAAAAAAGCGCAATCATCACGATGAGTCCGACAGCACCACTAATCAGATTGCGCTTGAGGGAGCTCTTTTTTTCCTGAACCACGGTCGGATCCTAATGGCGAGCGAGAATGCATTGAACGGGTGATAATGGTCGCATGACAAACCTGTTTGACCTCAATTACACGGACAACAAGGGCAATGAAGTTTCCCTGGATCAATATCGAGGTAAGCCCGTTCTCATTGTGAACACCGCAAGCAAGTGTGGATTCACCCCGCAATATGAAGGCCTTCAAAAACTTCATGAGGACCTTGGAGCCCAAGGACTCGTTGTGCTCGGGTTTCCCTGTGATCAGTTTGCGCACCAAGAACCGGGTAATGACACAGACATTGAGCAGTTTTGTTCTTTGAATTATGGGGTGACATTTCCACTGTCCACAAAAGTAGATGTCAACGGAGGAAATGCAGATCCTGTTTTCAAATTTGTCAAGGAGCAGGCTGGTGGAATGCTTGGATCTGCCATCAAATGGAATTTCACCAAATTCTTGGTATCACCAGATGGTGAAACAGTAAAGCGGTATTCACCCACCACAAAACCTGCTGATATCGAAAAAGACGCCAAAGCCCTGCTTCCTTGAGATTCAACCTGCTTTAGGGTTAATGCGTGTTAGATCCTCACCTCGTTCGAGCCTCACATGGCCATGTTCATCAAACCGATGCCGTTACAGACCTTCTACACGGAAACTATGAATCCGTCACCACCGTGGCCGAGGTTTTCCCAAATAGTCTGTTGGGTCTTGGAGTAGCCGATCGGCTGGACGGGGAAATTGTTTCCGTCGACGGTGAAACATGGAGAGTTCCCGCCTCTGGTATCCCCGAGATTGCACACAATAACCTCGGGATGCCTTTCGCCATCAGTGCCGAAGGAGGTGCGCCTATTCCTGTAGCCGTAGAACAAGGGGCGACAGTGGATGAGATCAGCCATTTAATTGAATCAATTGTTGCTGAATCGAATGACGGGAATCACGCCATTGTTGCGGTGCGCATTGATGGAACTTTTAACAACATTCTCCTTCGCAGCGAACACAAGCAAGAGCCACCGTTTGAACACCTGGATGAAGTCCTCCGCCATGAAACGCAATTTCCGTTCGAGTCTTGGACGGGAACGTTAGTTGGCTTTTCCTTTCCGCAGATCAACGATCAAGGCATCACCATCCCAGGATTACACCTCCATGCAATATCTGCGGACCGAACATCTGGAGGCCACTGTCACAGCGCCATAGTTTCCGCGGCCACCATGAATATTTGGCTCGATGATTCTGACATTGCAATTCCTCAAACACGCATAAGTCATGCGATGAAGCTACTTGAAATTGTGAGAAAAAATGGTGGGCCTGAACAAATTGAACGGGCCCGACTTCTCTTGGATCATTTGAATTCAGAACACGCAACGGCCGCTGATTTTGCTGAAGCCATAGCTTTACATGACGCTTATCTCAATGATCCATACTTGGAAAAGTAGTGAATGATAATTCCGATTTCACTTTCACCGCTGAGATTTTCTCATGGGAGGCAAACTCCGCGTGGCACTTTATTGCACTGCCTCATGACATCGCCGATGAAATAGAAGACTCACCCACCCTTCGCGGTGGATTTGGCTCGGTAAAAGTGAATGTGGTGATTGGTTCAAGTGAGTGGTCAACCTCGATATTCCCTGATACCAAACGCAAAACATTTGTGCTCCCGCTCAAGAAATCGATTAGAGAGAAGGAAGCTCTCACTGTCGGTGACCGACCACTGGTGCAATTAACTCTTGTCAACTAGAGTCCAGCCATGAGCGATCCAGTAATCATCACACCCCTGCCCGATGGCCCCAATGAAGTATCAGGCCTCACCGTTGTCAAAGATGCCGACGGAAATGTCCTCAAAGAGGGTGAAAAGACCTACCTGTGCCGCTGCGGCTTCAGCGCAAATAAGCCATTCTGCGATGGTGCGCACAAGCGTGAGGGCTGGACAAGTAACTAGCGGCTACCAGCATTGGTTGTTGCCTGATCGATTGCCCCTGACTCAACTCCCCACTTTCCAAGGAGTCTGTCGTAGGTGCCATCCGCCATGAGGGAACTTAGAGCAAGCCGAAGTGCGGTGACCAGTTCCTCATTATTTTTGGCCACTGCGATGCCATACGGTTGTGGTTCTTCAACAGCGCCCACAACGACCAAACGGCCCAGACTTTGATCCGCTAGATGGGAAACCACTGGGCTATCTGCCACCATTGCATCGATCCTTTGCAACTTCACTGAATCTGATGCAGATATTTCGTCTGGAAAATCAACGACCTCTATCGGCTCGGACCCTGCCGCAACGCACTCCTGAGATTTTTGGGGCAGGAAATCATTAAATTGGGCCGTGCCAGTGCGAGCCCCAATGGATTTGCCACAAGGGTTACCTGATTCAAAACTAGAGTCCTTATAGGTGAGCCATCCGGTGCCACCCTCAAAGTAGTTCACGAAATCGACCAATTCTTCACGGGCGGGTGTGTCAAACATGCTGGCAATGCCAATGTCCGCACTGCTATCCACTACCCCTGAAATTACCTGATCGAATGGCACCGAGGCAATGGACACGGGAATACCCATGCGCTCTCCTAGGAGTCCTGCAAGTTCGACCTCCCAGCCGGTGATCATTCCCGCTTTTGACCTAAATGACCCGGGTGGTGAGTTTTCAACGAGACGTACTTTTAACTCACCCGACTCTCTGATGTTTTCTGGCACAGCGGCAGCGGCTTGTGCATTTGTCGTTTGAGTTTTTTCAATTGTTCTGGAACCTGCCTGGTCTGTTGAACAGGCTGCAAGCATTGGCAGAAGTAGCAGTGGGCCAATGAGTGACGCTTGTGTCCTGATGCTCAGTTGTAGTTTCACCGATGCTGCTCCTTGACCTTAGATTTCTTGCCGAGACACAAGTTCGCTGAAGAGCCCACCAACGTTGATGAGTTGATCATAACTTCCACTTTCCACGATTTCACCCTGGTCAAGAACCAGAATAAGATCTGCGCTTCGAATGGTCGAAAGCCTGTGAGCGATAACGATTCGCGTCATCCCAAGGGCTGCGATATTGCGCGTTACTGCTTCCTGCGTGAGGTTATCGAGGGCGCTCGTTGCTTCATCCAACAATAAAATCACCGGATCATTCGCCAAAGCCCGAGCTAACAGAATTCGTTGCCTTTGCCCACCGGAAACAAGCGTGGAGTTTTCATCCACAGGGGTGTCCAGTCCTGAGGGCATCGCGCGAATCGAATCGCCCACCTCCACTCGGTCCAAGAGCTGCCAAATCTGGGTATCCGGGAGCGGACCTGATGACACCACGATGTTGTCGCGAATCGTTCCAGGAAGCAGCAAACTTGACTGAAGGACCACTCCAAATTGTTTTCTCACCGCGGCCAAGTCCAAACCGGAGAGATCAGAGTCGTCAAACATGACCAGTCCGCGTCTCGGAAAGTCGAAGCCTAGGAGCATGCGCATCAATGTTGATTTTCCTGACCCGGAGGTTCCAACGACGGCAATGAACTGCCCGGGTTCGGCTGAAAAGCTCACGTTGCGCAATACCCAAGGAAGATCGTCTGAATACCTAAAACCAAGGTTGCGCACTTCAATTCCCCCGCTGAGCACCCCAGGGTGCTCCTGGGCACCTCCGACTTCTGGTTCTATTTGAAGAATTGGTGCAATGCGCTCAAGTGCTGGTCCAATGGCTTCAAAAGCCCGTACGGTGATGACGGTACCGATCAAACCTGCACTGAATTGGGCAAATGCGGCCAGGAACGCGAGGAATGAGCCTGAAGTGATGGAATCTGCGGGGAGGAAATATGCCACCAGAATGAAACTGAAAGTCATTGCTCCAAGAGCGGCAACAACCAGTACATCAACCAGGATTTGCGTGCCCCAACGTCGATTGAACGCCGCACGATACGTTGCATATTGCTGAGCCCACCTGCCAAATGCGGAGACCTCACCATTGCTCATGCGGATAGGGATCCAACCCCGCATCAGGTCCAAAGTCACCGAGTACAGCGGGCCACTTTCCTCCAGTTCAGTAAAGAGTTCGGATTTCTCTTTACGAATAATCAACCAAGAAACGGCCAGAAGCATGAATCCCAATAGAAGAGCCACAAGCCCCAACACTGGGATGAATACGACCATCAGTATCGCGTTCAAGATTAACAAAATGGCACTGATCAAACCAACGTTGATTGCTCTGCCCGTTGCCTCTTGCAATCGAGTCCAAATGAGAAATCGGGTAGCTATTGATGCGCCGGACCATTGGCGCAACTTCCCAATGGGGAGTCGCAGTAGTCGGTCGATCAAGGCGCCCCCCGTGCCCATTTCAGTGGCATCCATGATCCTGATGAAAGCAAACGTGCGAATGTAGGCGAATGCTCCCGTTGCACCCACAAGCGCGAGTAACGTCAGGATGACCGCATAAAGTCGAGCGATATTTCCGCTCGGAACACTCTCATTAAAAATCACACTGGTGGCCCCGGGAATCGCCAAACTAATAGCTCCAACTCCCAATGAAGCAAGTACCGCATAGGTCAGGTCCCTGCCCATGCCAACCATTGATATGCGCAGGAGGTCACGTAAGCGCACAGTGGTCTGGTGCAAAGGGCGAATGACTTCCACCGCATGACGTGAAATTCCTGCGGCAATGTCCTCTGTAACCAGGACTGGGTCTTCATCGATGCGGTGCAACACCGGGGCGGACAGCGGCCCGGGAATAATGTTTGCCAAGCCCTCACTCGTCTCCACGACGAGCACCGGCATGTTGATTTCCCACCAACGTTCCACCATGTGCACTTTTCGTGTGCGGACCTGGCATGCGGTCAAAGATTGAATCACTTGCTCAAGTGGACGGGCGTCAGAATCAATGGTGACGGCTCTTTGTTCGAAGTCGTATCGGCGCGCTAAATCTGCAACGATGTCTGTAACGCGGCCTTGTTGGTGCGGCATGGGTGGCAATGGTCTGCTTGGCTCCAGTAGCCGCCCGAGTCGTACAGCGGCTACTTGAGCCTCATGGTCGCGCCGTTCTGCTGCACGCGTACTCGCATCTTGCCTGCTCATTTTCATGCGTCCATCAACGTTCTGTACAGGCCGTTTCCATCGGACAACTGAAGGTGCGTACCTCGCTCTGAAATGCCCCCTTTGTCTACGACAATGATTTCATCAGCATCGCGCACCGTGGAAAGCCGATGGGCAATAACTAATGAGGTGCACCCAAGGGAGCGAAGGTTTTGGACGATGACGGCTTCGGTGCGTGCGTCCAGGGCACTCGTTGCTTCATCCAGCACTAACAAACGCGGCTGACGGACGAGAGCTCTGGCAATTCCCAGGCGTTGCCTTTGCCCTCCTGACAGATCTAGTCCGTCCTCAGCAAGCATTGCTTCATAGCCACCTGGACGAGCAATGATGTCATCGTGAATGCACGCTGCCTTCGCAGCAGTGATCATGTCCCTGTCTGAGACATCGCGATCAAACATGGACAGGTTGTCGCGAACGCTAGCCCGGTAAATGACAGTGTCTTGGTCAACAAAACCCAACTCCTGAGCACGCGCGGCACGGGGGTAATCATTGAGTCGGCGCCCATCAATAGAGAGATAGCCTGACCATGGCTGATAAAGACCCGCAACAAGTCGCCCGATTGTGGATTTCCCGCTCCCGCTGTGCCCAACGATTGCTACTACTCGCCCCGGTTCGACGGTGATATCAATGGCAGACAGCAATGGGGGTGCATCAAGGGTGTAACCAAAACTCACTCCATGTATTTCCAGTGAGGCTGCCCACGGATCAATAGCCATTCGGGTCCTTCGCTTCCTGCCTTGGAACGCAAGAAGTGTGAGGTCATCTAATTCGCCGTCAGATTCGGCCGCTCTGGAGCCAGAATCATTTGCATTGCGAGGCTCGGGCGCATGTGGGACAGCAGCCGATTCGCCACTCTTGTCCGTTGTGTCTTCGGATTTACCACCGTCAACGTCAAACGCTCCATCCGCGTAGTTATCACGCAGCAGAACATCTACCGGCTGTTCGAGGACATCGCCAGTTTGTTCAAGCGCTCCACGAACATTGAGAAACCCATCAATACTGGGGACCAGCACAGAAATTGGAGCAATGAATCCACCCAATAAAATTGTGAAGGCCGCCAGCGTGCCCTGTGTGATGACATCCTCAATCACGAGTATCGCACCTGCTGAGAGAACAAGCGTGCTGATCAGTGCCGTCATGAGAACAGGAAGCATTCCAAACCATGCCCACAGGTGAGTGACGCCCAGTGAGAGATTGCGTGACATAGAGGAGAAGATTCGATCGAAGGCAACTGACTCACTGCCGGTTGCTTTGAGCGTTTCCAGGACTCTGATGCTGATGCCAATTTGTGTTGCGGTGACTCCTACCTCTCGAGCCTGCTTTTGTCTGACCTCGAGGCGCAATGCCGCTACGCGCCAAATCAATGCGACCAATAAGAAATACCCCACGAGTGAAACAAGTCCAAGAATCGGCGAGAGCACGAACATAACGATCAAGAAAAACAGGCTCGTGAGTTGGGCGAGAATGGCCGAGGCAAATGGACCAGACATTAGCTCGGCCAATTTCTCGGTTAATCCAACTCGGTAGGCCAGAGTCGTCGAGTCCCTCTGACTGAAGAACCACGCAGGCATGCGCAATGTATGCCAGACGAAGCGTGCAGTGGCCCGTGTCACCGTGATGGTGGTCAACCGGCGTAGAGCTCTTAATTGCATTGTCATGAAAATTATTAACAAGGCCAGTGACAATGCCAGGCCCACGAGGATGACGCCGGCCTGATCTCTATCTCCTGCAATGAGATATTCGTCAACGAAAAGTCGAATGAGGCCTGGAGTAATAATACCGGGCACGATCAGTGCCAAGCCAGCAATAACGACAAAGGCCACACCTGAAGCACTTCCATGGAATTGCTTGATTAAAGTCGTGAGCATTCCTGGCAGTTCCTTGTTGGGAACAAATTCAGGTCCAGGTTCCAGTACGAGGAAACCACCAGTAACAGCAGCATTGAATTCATCGTCCTTGAGGAATCTACGCCCGGAAATCGGATCAATGAATTCCCACGTGTCGCCTTTGCGGCCAAGTACGACAACAGCGTGGCCCCTTTCCCACTTCGCAATTGCGGGAAACTTGACCTCCTCCAAGCCCGTCTGAGTCGTCAAGAAGTCCTCGTGGGAGACAATCCGAGAGGAGAAACCACACTCCCCTGCGGCTTGCGCAAGTGATTGCAGGTCTGCCCCGTCCCTGCTGACTCCACAGATCAGGCGGAGTTCCTCGGTACCGAGGGAGTAGCCGTACCCGGCCATAACCATGCGCAGGCAGGTAATTCCCATTTCCGTTGTGGACTGCGCAAGGAAAATCGGAGTTGCCATCACGACCCTAAAAGGGTGGCGATGGGTGTGCTGTCACTTATCACGACTTCGCCGGTCCACGGTGTCCCCGACAGAAGTTGATATGGAGGGCCCTCACCTTGGGTCCAAGTAAAACCTGACGGTGTCGCAGAATCAGCAGAAACGCGGATGCGTACTTCAACGATGGGTTCGCCTTGGGCATCGTAATTTTTCGAACCTGCCACTCTTCCCACCAATTGCTCCACGCGCGCATTACTCACGGGAACGGAGGAAATCGAACTTATGGTGCCCTTCAAGTAACCAAATTCACTGACCGGAACCGATTTCGGGGACATGAGTACTTCCTGGCCCACAAGCAAAGATCCAATACTGGACACTGGGATAAACGCGATGGACTCCAGATCATTAGTGGTGTCCTGAAGGGTCATAACTGTTGATCCCGCGCTGAGAAAGTCGCCCACCTGTGTTGATATCTCAGTGACAATTCCACTCACGGGTGTGCGAACCCGAACCGCCAAACCTTGGTCATCGGTAATGATTGCCAGCGTATTCGACGCTTCAACGCTCTCTCCGACCGTCACAAACAGGGATGTCACCGTCCCGTTAAGTGAGGCACCCACCTCGAGCGGGCCACCCTCGGTAGAAATCACACCCGCCGCTGAAATTGTTACCGGTGCTTTTGCAAAAACTCCCCAAATTAAACCGGCAATCAGGAGAGCCACTAGGCCCAACAGTCCCACCCACATTTTGGGGGTGCCAAAGAGGGTGACACCGTCCAATCGTTCAATCGGTGAGACTGGTTCGGCGGCATCTTGATGTGCAGTGTTCACTTCCACGCGTTGAGTCTATGGGGGATCACCCACGCTGGTTACCGTACTTCCACGGTAAAACCGTAATCTGACCTCAAATGCCGTAAATCCCTCGGCCATCAGGCAGAGCCCAAAGGGAAAACAGCGAGACAGCCACGATCCTGATGACTTTTCCTAGCAATGCCTTGCCCAAGATTGCTCCCACTCCAATGGCCAAAGCACCGGAAAACGTCAGTCCGAGATTTGAACCCACACGCGTGCGAAGGCAGGTGGGCCCAACAAAAAGTGTGGAGTGCTCAGGACCTAACACGGTTGGACATTTATCCTCGTCACACCGCGGACGCAGGACAGGATCCGTCGGATCGCCTTAGCGATCCTCCTCCCAAATCCTTATGTTTCTCCCCCACTAATTGAAAGAACCCAGGGGATCAACCCTGGGTTCTTTCAATTAGTAGCGGGGACAGGATTTGAACCTGTGACCTCTGGGTTATGAGCCCAGCGAGCTACCGAGCTGCTCCACCCCGCGCTGTTTGATTACTAGGCGAACTATACGTGCTTACTCAACTGCCTAATCGGTCGGGTTAGGCTCATATCCTCTGCGCAATGACCCAGGAAAATTCTTGCTCGCCACCGCTGGGCGTACGGTGAATTCGGCGAGCGGATTCAAGTACCTCGAATTCGTCTCCCATGGCCGCTACCAAGTCACCCGTGCTATGCCGAGCAACGGGCAAGCCCGAGCATTGCTCTGGCCCATTTTCAGAGAAGCATCCGATGACGATAAAACCACCAGGGACAAGAGTGTCCTTTGCCTTCCCCCAATAACTCACCTGATCCGCTTCCTCGGTGAGGAAGTGAAATACTGCGCGGTCATGCCAGAGGCCATACATGCGCTCTGGTTGCCAGGTTCGAATATCAGAGTGAATCCATTCAACCTGCTTGCCTGGAATTCGCTTTTGACCTTCGGCTAGCGCAAATGAACTGACATCAAGGACCGTGAGGTTAGTGAAACCTAGGTCAACCAGTTGATCAACGAATGGTGAAAGCCCACCACCAATGTCGATGATAGGTGTTCCTTTGCCCACTGATTCGTTTACAAACTCCACCTCGGGTGATTGCTCTTGATACCAACTCAGCTTGGATGCCGGATTGTTCTCATAGCGATCATCCCAATGGGCTTGAAGGCTCATGCCGTTGCAGCACCCTCATCCGTTGCCACATCTGCTGGCGGTTCATCAATTGCTATTGGCTGCGGGTTCAAGATTGCTTCAGCCGCGGCAATTTGCTGGAGAGCACGCTCGAGTCGATCTTGCGCAGCACCGTATGCTGCAAAATCACCATCAGCGAGGGCTGTCTGACCATCGGCATACGCCTGCTGGGCCGCGTCAATGGCTTGGGCCAGAGCAACAATTGGATCGGCAGACGTTGGCTGGTCAGGTGCTGGGATCGTTTCACCCGTGTCGGGGTCAACAGTTGTGCCATCGCCCAGGTTCACGTCGGGCAGTGAATCCGGCAGAGCCGCGGGGTTGGTACTGAGCACCTTGGCGAGCGCAGTTGAGAGATTATCCTCGAGAGCGACGTTGGCACCATAACCCGCTAGAACTTTTCGCAGCAACGGATAGCCATCAGCTGCAG
>JBDQMZ010000098.1:0-3600 GCA_040261955.1 Candidatus Nanopelagicales bacterium | reverse complement strand
TTCTCCACGGCACAGAGTGGGCCGAATACCGCGAAATTGACCCAGCTGAATTGGGCAAGATTGTTCGCACCAAAAATGTCATTGATGCGCGGAATAAACTTGATGTGAAACTGTGGCGCGATGCCGGATGGAACATTCGAGCATTGGGTCGACCAACCGCGTGAAGATCCCTGAAATTCTGCACGACACCCATTTATGGTTCATTGTGGGATTGGGTGACAACCCCGAACGCCCCGCTTACGGTGTTGCCAAGTTTCTGCAAAATTCGGGGAAACAGATTGTGCCGATTTACCCGCGAGCTGAAACAGTCCACGGTGAACAAGGGTTCGCCACTATCGCCGATGCAACCGCACACTGGGGAGCCCCCGATGTTGTCGATGTCTTTGTGCGCAGCAATCGAGCTGGGGAATTTGCTGATCAAGCAATTGCAGCAGGGGCCAAAGTTGTCTGGTTTCAACTCGACGTCATTGACATCGAAGCTGCCAATCGTGTCGAATCGGCTGGCTTAACCATGGTGATGGACACCTGCCCGGTTATTGAGGCAAGGAAACTGGGCGACGCATAAGCCTCCCTGTCTCCGGGCCCACTACTTCAGATTTTGGCCACGCGCCTTCGCGGCGGCATTAAGTTCCACTGAGTAATCGCTCAAAGTTTGGGCAATTGCCAAATCACTAACGCCAAGAATCCTCGCCGCAAGGAGTCCTGCGTTCTTGGCATTGCCAATGGCAACTGTCGCAACTGGAATTCCAGCAGGCATTTGAACAATCGATAGCAATGAATCCATGCCGTCGAGAGTGCCAACAGCAACGGGAACGCCGATGACGGGCAATGTGGTCAGCGAGGCGATCATGCCCGGAAGGTGCGCAGCTCCCCCAGCTCCAGCGATGATCACGTCAAACCCCTGTTCGCGGGCCCCTTGGGCGAAGGCGACCATTTCGGTCGGCATGCGATGGGCCGAGAGCACCATTGGCTCATTACTGATGCCCAGGGAGTCAAGAATCTCCGCAGCCGGTTTCATGGTCGGCCAGTCCGAGTCACTGCCCATTGCGATGGCAACACGTGGATTACTCATTGATTTCTCCCGAAAAATATGCGGTGGCATGCGCGGCTCTGTGTTGTAAGTCTGTCAGGTCGCTGCCAACGGCCGTGACGTGTCCCACCTTGCGTCCTGGTTTAACAACCTTGCCGTAGAGGTGAACGTGTAATCCGGGATCGCGCGCAAACACATGCCGGTACGCGGAATAGAGGTCGCCGACATCACCGCCAAGGATGTTGCTCATGACCGACCACGGTGCAACCGCATGCGGTGCACCGAGTGGCAGGTCCAAGACAGCACGCAGATGATTTTCAAATTGGCTCGTGACCGCACCCTCAATGCTCCAGTGGCCCGAGTTGTGGGGGCGCATGGCGAGTTCGTTCACGACAATGTCGGTGCCCGTGTCAAATAACTCAACCGCGAGCATTCCAACAACATCGAGTTCGCGCGCAATGCGTAACGCGATCTCCTGCGCCCGTTCGGCGCGACGCGGATCAAGGGCCGGCGCGGGCGCAATCACTTCAGCACAAATGCCATCCCTCTGCGTTGTCTGGACAACGGGGTAGGCCACACACTGATTACTGGGTGAACGAGCAATCTGTGCAGACAGTTCGCGCTCAAATGGGATGAATTCCTCAGCCAACCATGCTGATCCCTTTGGCAGGGACTCGGCCAATACCTGTACTGCAGCGTTGGCGTCCCGGACGATCCAGACGCCCTTACCGTCATAACCACCGCGTGAAGTCTTGAGAATAAATGGGTATCCCACGCGAGATGCGAATTCGTGGGCATCGGCTTCGCTCTCGATGTGCGCCCATTGTGGGCAGGGAATACCACGATCAGTGAGTGCCTGGCGCATTAATAATTTGTCTTGGGCATAAACAACTGCAGCGGCTTTGGGGTAATACGGCACCCCCGATTCTTCGAGTGCTTGCATAACTTCTGGGGTGAGTAGTTCATGATCAAATGTGACGACATCGCAGGATTGAGCAAATGCCAGCACTGTTTTTGGGTCATCTTTCGAGCCGATTGTTACATTGCTACTGACCAGGGCAGCTGGTTCTTCACTTGAATTGGCCAGCACCGAAAATCCAATTCCCAGTGCGGCTGCCGGCGCTGCGCTCATGCGCGCAAGTTGACCCGCACCAATAAACCCGACGGTAGGACCCAACTCAAATGCACTAGCCACAAGAGAAATCTAGTGTGTCCCACTATTTGTGCAGCGAGATAGTTAGACTGCGCGAATGCCATCGGTGCCGCTGCTCGCAAAAGCGCGGGAATCTCTGAGCGATCTGTGGCGTGAGATAGCAAAATTCGGCATTGTCGGAATGTCAGCACTCGTCATTGATATTGGGCTATTTAATATTCTGCGCTTTTATGGCCCCGATGGCCAGGGCCCCATGTTCGACCGCCCGATTTCCTCAAAAATTGTCAGCGTCGCCGTCGCAACAACCTTCGCCTACTTTGGCAACCGCTATTGGACATTCAGACATCGCGGCCGCTCGAACATGGGTCGCGAATACATCATGTTCTTTGCGCTCAACGGCGTGGCCATGATGATCGCCATTGGATGCCTGTGGTTTAGCCACTACCTCATGGGTTGGGATAGTGCATTGGCCGACAACATCAGCGCCAACGTGGTCGGGTTGGGACTTGGAACAACCTTCCGATTCTGGTCATACCGCAAGTTCGTTTTCCCCGCGATCCCCGATGATCCCGAACATGCGGTGGAACGTGAAGTCGCCGAGCGTGACGCGTCAACACCGATTTAGTCAGCAAGCGTTTCGCTCTCTTTCTCGCGACATTGCACCGGTGCAATATTGCAAAAATGTAGTCCCGTGACCGGCTCGTCGGGTTCTTCAGTCGGGTGCGCCATTGCCGCCGCCACGTCGGCGGACATCATCGAGTTCATGTAATTCATAAACATTGCGTTGCACTTCTTCAACATTGGGAACATCGTTGATAACAAGGTCGCCATCATCAGAGGCCGATTCGATTTCGAGGGTGCCGTAATTGATGATCCTCCCCAGAAGGCTCACCTCAAAGGAAACATTGTTGACCTTTGACAGCGGCATATCACGACCCTGCTTGGTCACGAGTCCTCGCCGAACAATGATTCGACGACTGGTGAAAACATATTGCGTGGTCAACCAGCGCAAAAATGGCAACAGTGTTTGCCAAACGAGAATGAAGGCACCGACTCCGATAATAATCCACCGGATAATCGAGTTTTCAAATGTCATGAACAAATAAACACCAATGAATACCTCAAGGATCAACACGAATGCTGGCCAAATGAGTGCCCGCCAATGCGGCTTTAGTTCAAACGCAATCGTCTCGCCGGGTGCTAAGAGTTTTTCGGGGTACATGGGTCAATAGTGGCATGAACCACGTCGGCGGCGATGACAGTTCTTAGATCCGTGTCGGTCAAATCTCCGGAACCGGTTTCAACGATCAGGTGCCCTGACGGGTCAATGCCTGATCCAACTCCACTCCACACCTCACCGTCTGATTCAGTGATGCTCACCTGTGTGCCGATGCTCGCGCAGGCGGCAATGTATTCC
>JBDQMZ010000097.1:0-9485 GCA_040261955.1 Candidatus Nanopelagicales bacterium | reverse complement strand
CCCTTGCCTTTACGTGCATCGCGATCGACATATGCATCGGTTACCTTGGATGTGAAGGCACTGTTGCCATAAATCAAGTCAATGCGCATTCCCCAACCGCGATGAAATGAACCATTGCGGTAATCCCAAAACGTGTAGGGCTCACCTTTGAGCGACCGCGGAATGACCTCACTCAAACCGAGTTCCTCCAGTTCCGTGAGCGCCGCTCGCTCCGCGGCCGTAACGTGAGTGGAGTCAATGAATTGGGATATATCCCAGACATCAGCATCGGTGGGTGCAATGTTGTAGTCGCCGATTGCGGCAAATGGTTGATCAGGTTTGGCGATGATCTCAGAACTGACCGTTGCGTTCAACGCTTTGAACCACTCCAACTTGTACTTGTAGTGATCATGTCCTGGTTCGCGCCCATTGGGGCAATACAAACTCCACACGCGAACACCGTCGCAGGTTGCGCCTATTGCGCGAGGTTCGGCAGCACCGTCAAAGTCTGGTTGTCCCACCAACCCGCGGGTTACACCGGTAATTCCAACGCGACTGAGAATCGCAACACCGTTCCAGCGCCCGGTTCCGAGCGTCACTGCCTCGTAACCAGCGGCCTGAATGGGCAAGTGTGGAAAGGCATCATCGGTGCATTTCAATTCCTGGAGTGCGACAACGTCGGGCTGGGCACTTTCGAGCCACTCGACCACGCGATCAATGCGTGCACCGACCGAGTTCACGTTCCAGGTAGCAATTCGCATGTGACAAGCCTATTGCCTGCGCAAAGCACACCGGGTTAGAGCAAATTGGTTAGAGCAAATTGGTCAGAGCAAATTAGTCACTGAGCCCCGGACCTGCATTCTCACCGAGTCTGACCAAAGGGTAAGAACAAAGTTCGAAGATGGAATTTACACCGTTCAGGGCGTGCAGATCGGACCAACTGCATGGTGCACCCAAACCGGATCGATTTTCTCTATTGATCAAGTAATCACCGAGGTAGCCACCCCGAGCTGGCTTGAGAGTGCATTGGGCAACGCAATTTATGTGCTTTTCTTTGAATATCTCTACGTTACCGTGATTCTCGGGCTGTTAGTTGTCCTTGCTGTTGCGGCAATCGTCATTCGAGTAATAAGAAGAGGCCGAGGCAAGTGAATGCGCGGCGATAGCGCGAGGATAATTGGAACTTGAGGGGTTAGCCCTAGCCGAGTGAGTTAAAAAGTGGTTGCAATTCCGAGCTGTGTGCATGCGTTAATGAGTTGCCGATCCTGAGTAATGACAGCGTCACACTCGGTCATGATTGCGGTTGCGAGGTGGATTGCATCGAGAGTTTTGAGGTAAGTCACCGGCAGTCGTGCAGCTAATTCGCCAATGTCCTGCGTAAATTGCACAATGTCGAAGCCTTCAAAAACACTGGTAACTGATGGACTGATCGGGATACCCTCGCGGATCAGGGTCCTTCGAATCTCGATTCTCGTCAGAGTGCTGGTAACGAGTGGTACTCGAACTTTACGGGCATGTTGAGCTAATTTGGGAAGTGCGGCATCCGGGCCTTCGAAGCGAATGGCGGGTAGAACGATATTGGTGTCTATGTAACACCTTCTGGGGTAAGCCATTAACTCGTGCGATCTTCTCGCATCTCACGGATCGTTTCAACGATCGATTTTTCGCCAGTCCACGGTAAAGCGAGGGGAAGCTGATCAAGGATCTCACTTAAATCCTTGGTGGCTGGAGTGATTGCGTGCCGGACCTCTGGGGGGTATGCCTGCAGACGGTAGTCCCTCAGATACACCTCAACAGCCTCACGGGCCAGTAACTGCTGGGACTTGCCGGTCTCTTGGGAGAGTTGCTTTAAGCCAGTGGCCAGGGTTTCAGGGAGGCGAAGATTCATGCTCATCAGAAAATGGTACCAATTCCGGTACCAAATGATCGAATTACTCACGGGATAAGCCTGTGACCAGGTGTCCCTGACAATCAAGGTGTTTCTGTGACCGGGGAAGTGGGGGCAGCGCAAGGCAATTCTGTGGAGAGAGGTAACCTTCGGGGGCTGAAACCCTCCTGTCACGGAAATGCCGTGACCGTTTAGTCCGAAGGAGGTGGGTTAATTCATGCGTAAATATGAAGTCATGGTCATTCTCGATCCTGAACTCGATGAAAAAACAATTGCCCCCAGCCTCGATGCATTCCTGAATGTCATCAAGGCCGATGGTGGTTCCGTTGAGAAAGTTGATCTGTGGGGCAAGCGTCGCTTCGCCTATGAAATCAACCACAAAGGTGAGGGTTACTACGCAGTCATTGAACTGACGTCAACACCTGCAGCCGTTGCTGAACTTGACCGTCAACTCTCACTCAATGAGGCAGTCATGCGCACCAAGGTGCTGCGGCCAAATTGGAGTGTCGCGGAGAAGGCTAGCTAGTGGCCGCCGGGGATATCACTGTGACGGTTGTTGGCAACTTGACCAACGATCCTGAACTGCGTTTCACCCCGAGTGGTGCTGCTGTTGCTTCTTTCACCGTCGCTTCAAGTTCACGTTACTTGGACAAAACCACTAATGAGTGGAAAGACGGGGAACCCACATACCTGCGATGCAGTGTGTGGCGTCAATACGCTGAAAATGTTGCAGAGTCCCTCACAAAGGGAACTCGTGTGATTGTTTCTGGCAAGTTGAAGCAGCGTTCCTACGAAACCCGCGAGGGCGAGAAGCGAACAGTAATGGAAATCGAAGTTGAAGACGTCGGTCCCGCATTGCGTTACGCAACTGCCAAGGTCAATCGTGTTCAGCGCTCCGATGGCGGCTTTAGCGCAGGTGGCCCTGCAGGTGGTTCTGCACCAGCAGATGATCCTTGGGCAACAGGCGCACCGGCGGCGAACTTCGACGAACCCCCTTTCTAAAAAGTATTTCACTACTTACTCAACTCAACACGTATAAATAGGAGTCATAACATGGCACGCGATAACAAGCGCCAACCAGCGCGCGATGCGCAGAAGATGGTTAAGGCAAAAGCCTGCGCATTCTGCAAGAAAGACGTAAAGGGTCTGGACTACAAAGACGTGAATTTGCTGCGCAAGTTCATTTCCGATCGAGGCAAGATTCGTGCACGCCGAGTCACAGGTAACTGCACTCAGCACCAACGCGA
This sequence comes from Candidatus Nanopelagicales bacterium, assembly GCA_040261955.1. GTDB lineage: Bacteria > Actinomycetota > Actinomycetes > S36-B12 > S36-B12 > UBA4592. The sequence goes on along the minus strand of JBDQMZ010000097.1, from coordinate 6,371 downwards.
CGTTGCCATGGCCGTGAAGAATGCCCGTGAAATGGCACTTCTTCCCTACTCAGCAGCAACACGCTAAGAAAGGGAATCGACATGAAACTCATTCTCACCCAAGAAGTTAGTGGCCTCGGAATCCCAGGCGACATCGTTGAAGTCAAGGACGGCTACGGCCGCAACTTCCTTCTGCCACGTGGCTTTGCAATTGCATGGACCCGCGGTGGCGAGAAGCAGGTCACATCAATCAAGCGCGCTCAGAAGGTGCGCGAGGTACGTGACCGCGACCATGCCAATGAAATCAAGCAGGCTCTCGAGTCCATGACAATCGTGGTTCCCGTCAAGGCTGGCGAAACCGGCAAGCTCTTTGGTTCCGTCACTGCTGCGGACGTTGCATTCGCTGTCCAATCAAATGGTGGCATTGCAATTGACAAGCGCAAGGTGACATTGTCCAAGGGCATCAAGACTGTGGGCAAACACAGTGCCACGATCGAAGTGCACCCAGGCGTAACTGCGAAACTCTCATTCGAGGTTGCAGCAAGTTAGTAATTCCTTAGAACACGAAGTGGGGCTGCTCTCTGAGTGGCCCCACTCTTCTTTCTCACTTCAAATCTTTGCCATACTCGGGCAATGACTTCTCAATCCCAAGACCAACATCCAGCGGCAGACGAAGCTGAGGTCTATATTCGTTTTCTTGCCGCTGAGGAATCAAGTGTCCTTGTTGACTTGATCCGCGAGTCCTATGGCGACACCTATGACGCCGAGTGGGTTTATCAGCCGGAACAGATTGCGCACCGAATTAACACGAATACGTTGCGCAGTGCGATTGGCCATCTGTCCGATGGCACCATTCTTGGTCACATGGCCCTCATGGTCGAGGAAACCACGGAACGGGTGATGCATGCAGGTGTTGCGGTGGTGCGTGATGCGGCCCGCGGTCACCATGTTTTTGAACGGTTAAAGAGGTTCGCCGCCCAGTGGGCAACGGAGGCTGGCTACCTGGGGATTTTCAGTGAAGCGACGGCAGCGCACCCGTATTCCCAAAAGGCAAACATCGCTCTCGGTGCCCATGAAACTGGCTTCTTGCTCGGGTGGATTCCATCAACGGTGAGCAACAATGCGGCGATCGATCCTGATGCCCACCGACAATCCGTGGCACTGTTTTATTTGAAACTTAATAGTGGTGACAACCGACCCATGTTTGTCCCAGAAAAGCACCGAGCAATTGTGCAGTCGATTCTTGAGACCTCAGGACTCCATGGTGAGATCATGACAGCTTCATCTGAAATAAAAATTGTCCATGATTCAGTACTCAGTGTTGAAGAGAAGGAAGACCACAACTCAGCAGTGATTCACGTTGAAGTTCCTGGTTTAGATTTCTCTCAAGTGGTGGAACGCATTCGTCAAGAGCAACTTGATGTCAAGGGTCGCGACGCGGTGTATCTGGACATGCCGTTGCAGATCCCCCAAACGCAGGTTGTTCTTCAGCAACAGGAACAAGATCTCAGTTTTAGTTTCGCAGGAATATTTCCTAATCGAGAGCGAAATGGAGACGTCTTGCGGTTGCAGTCATTTGGTGGCGTTGATCTTCATACCGCCGACATTGTGACTGCTTCGGATCACGGAAAAGAATTGTTGGACTACGTTTTGAATGATCTGCGTTAGCACATGAAAATGGGCGGACATAAATGCTGCCCGCCCACTCACATAATAATGAAATCTAGATAACAGGCGGACCATACTTATTGTCACCGGGTGTTCCCTTTGTTGCCCAGAAGACGATCAACACAATTTGACCGACAAGGGGAATCAATCCGATGAGTAACCACCATGCTGAATGATCAGCGTCGTGCAATCGGCGGAAGTAGAGACCGAATAGTGGGAGAAAGATTGCAAGGGTCCAGATCAAGGTGATGTAGGTGCCACCGTCCATCGAACTGGTGAGCAAAGAAATTATGAAGCCGACAACGTAGGTGAAAAGCACAAACCACCAGAACTCCGAGCGGCTCGCTCTGCCATTGAATTTGACGTAATTGGAAAATCCGGACTTGATTGCTTCACCGAAAGACATTTTTCTCCTCTATTGATCAGTGTCATGTCACCTTTTCTCGTTTAGGCTATCGAATAAAGCCTCTGAGGCGAAGCCCATTCGAGTTATGCGATTACTTGCCCATGCGTATTTTTGTCCCTTTCGTTGCATCTGGCGCACTCCTTCTGACAGAGGTCAGAGGTATGTGTCGCATCCAGAGTCACAGGGGTAAGCATGTGTCGTGCACGCTCTACGGGACATGGACGCCGCAATGCCCTGGCTCTATCGATGCCTCAATTATTGGGACCGATAAGGCGAATCCCTCGTGGGCATATCAAGGCGCCTCACTTGAAGCACCGACTGAAGCAATGCTAAATCCACTCGCGGCACGAGTCTGACTGGATGGTCAATCCAACAGAAATAGCGACAAATAGGACATAGTTATGTTTATGACTGCACCCGCATGGGTGACGGAGGACATCAAGAAAGGTGTAACCCCATGAGTGGTTTCAACATCGCTGAAGTACTAGACGAGGCTTGGAGCCTCACAAAGCGCCAATATTGGCACTGGCTTCTGGTGATCATCGTTGCAATTGCGATACCGATAGCAATCATTGTTGTCGGAGTCATTGCGGCAGCTGCGATCCCTGTACTGGGTGGGATCGTTATTTTGATCGGCATCCTTGGATTTTTTTACACGTTCCTTGGACTGTTGCGAAATGCATACAATTCGAGTGAAGGCGCAAAGCCGTCGGTCGGGGTGCTTCTTCGCTCTGATCGTTTTTGGTGGTTCCTTGTTGGCGGTGCGATTTACATCGGCATCGTCGTCATGGGGCTCATCGCATTCATCATTCCTGGACTCATCTTCGCCTTCATGTTCGCGTTGTTCCCTTACGCACTCATTGGCCGTCCCGGAACAACCGGTATTGGCGCATTGGCGCACAGCTGGGAACTCATCACCACCGCCTTCTGGCGCTACATCGGTTTGCGTGTTGTTCTCCTTGGAACGACCATCGCTCTCGCGGTTGTTGGAGCTGTGGTTCAGGGTGTGTTTAGTGCAGTTGCGGGCGATAGCGATATCGGCGCAATAACCGCAATTCTTTTAGTTATCGGTGCAGTACTTGCAATATTTATAAATGTCTTCATTGCTGCATTCACCTACTTGGCGGATGCATTGGCATATCGTCGGCTTTCCGGTGACGGAGAAGTCATTCGCCCATAAAGCGCTCGCAATGAGCGAGGGGAAATTCAGGGACCCGAGGCTGTAACTATCAGCCTCGGGTTTCCTTATGTCGCAGCGTCTAATCTTTGAGGCAGTTGACTAATGAGTCCATCACTGGCGCGTTCAATCATGTGCAGCACGGCGGTGAACCCATCCCCTGCACCGTAATAAGGATCAGGAACATCGAGATCTGGATGGGGCATGGGCAGGTGTGACAGTTCGGGATCAAATGCGCGGAACATGACGAGCTCAGGTGAGTGATCGCTGTTGTTGATCATGAGCTCAACATTGGTGTAGTTGCTGGAATCCATAACAACAATGAGGTCAAGTCCACTCATCCAGGTGGAATCAATTTGCCGGGATCGGTGGCTCTCTAATGAGTAGTCATTAACAGACAGTGTGTTCAATGCGCGCTCATCAGCATTGTGACCAATATGCCAATCACCGGTTCCCGCGGAATCTACCGTGATCTTGTCAGCCAGACCCGCCCGCTCGATTCTGTCGCGCAGGACAGCCTCAGCCATGGGAGAGCGGCAAATATTGCCCAAACAGACGGTGGTGATGCGATACGGGGATGTGGTCACGGGATGAGCCTACAAAGAGATTTTTGTCCACAGCCTGTGCATAGTCAATTCCTCTATAAATGCGTGATTCTGCGGCAAAATTCCTTGGTTATCCACAGGTAATACGCAGGCCGTGCACACTCAAGGGCCACATATACACAGGGCACACACACTTATGCCCACAGGAGAAATAGACACGCATGCATGCGCGGTCTAACGTCAGGGGTTCGGTGTTTACTGGAGAGTAATGGTTCTGGAGAGTAATGGTTATGGGCTCGATCCAAAGTCCAAATTGCACGTCACAAAGAAAGTAAGTCACAAGCAAAGTAAGTCACAAGGAAAGTAGGAGGTTCAACGTGAGCGTTGCCGAGTTGCACGTCCCCGAAGAACCCGAAAGTTATGAGAGGCAGGAGCGCACTCCGCCCAGTGACATTGCAGCGGAGCAATCCGTTCTCGGCGCCATGCTGTTGAGCAAAGATGCAATCGCCGATGTCGTTGAAATGATCCGCGCTGATGACTTTTACAAACCCTCACACTCAACCATCTACGACGTAATCCTGGACCTATACGGTCGCGGCGAACCGGCAGATGCTGTCACTGTTGCATCAGAGTTGAGCAAAGCGGGTGAGATATCCCGCATAGGCGGAGCCTCTTATTTGCACACGCTTGTTTCCATGGTTCCAACAGCCGCCAACGCAAACTATTACGGGCGCATTGTTCGCGAGCAAGCCATTCTTCGCCGCTTGGTCACTGCCGGAACCCGGATTGTTCATATGGGCTACAGCGGTCAAGGTGAAGTCGACGACGTCGTCGACCGAGCACAGGCTGAGGTCTATGAAGTCACCGAACGTCGCACCAGTGAGGACTACGCGCCACTCGCTGACATCATGCAGGGAACCCTCAACGAAATTGAGGCAATTTCTAATCGTGATGGTGAAATGGTTGGTGTCCCAACGGGGTTTGCTGAACTCGACTCATTGACCAATGGACTTCACCCGGGACAGTTGATCATTCTCGCAGCGCGACCTGCTCTGGGTAAATCAACACTCGGCCTCGATATCTGCCGCAGTGCTTCAATTAAGAATGGCCTAACCAGTGTGATTTTTTCACTGGAAATGAGTCGCAATGAAATTGTCATGCGTCTGCTTTCTGCTGAAGCCCCAGTTGCCTTGCATCACATGCGTTCTGGTCAAATGAGTGAAGCCGACTGGTCAAAGCTCGCGAACAAAATGGGTGTTGTCAGCGAAGCACCTCTTTTCATTGACGATTCTCCCAATATGACACTCATGGAAATTCGAGCCAAGTGCCGCAGACTCAAACAACGACATGATCTGCGCCTTGTTGTCATCGACTACCTCCAGTTGATGACCAGCGGAAAAAGAGTTGAGAGTCGTCAGCAGGAGGTCTCCGAATTCTCACGGTCTCTCAAGTTGCTGGCTAAGGAGCTTGATGTTCCCGTCATTGCGATTTCTCAGCTCAACCGTGGACCAGAGCAACGCCAAGACAAGCGGCCGATGCTCTCTGATCTTCGCGAGTCGGGCTCTTTAGAGCAAGATGCGGACATGGTTGTCCTCCTGCACCGCGAAGATGCCTATGAACGGGAATCACCGCGAGCTGGTGAGGCAGACTTTATTGTGGCCAAACACCGTAACGGCCCAACGGCCAACATCAATGTCGCCTTCCAAGGGCACTACTCTCGTTTTGTTGACATGGCTCGAGACTCGATCTAAAGCCTGACTTACTTTTGAGGGAGAGTTATCCGTGGGTGTTGAAGCGATTGCACGGGATAAGTTCGAAATATTTAAAAACAAGACCTACATCAACTCATGCTCCCAAGCTGCCCTGGCACATGAAGTACGGGCCGCTTATGACTCCTATCTAGATGGTCTGGTCGAATTCTGTTCACCATGGGAGACCTGGGTTGGTGTGCAAGAAAATGTGCGAGCACTGCTCGGTGAACTTTTCAATGCACCCTCTGATGAGGTTGCGATTACAACATCAGCGTCGGCAGCCGTTAACGCCATTGCCAGTTGCTTTGATTTTGACAAAGGACCAAGCCAAATACTCACAACGTCACTTGAGTTTCCCACCATAGGACAGATATGGCACGCACAGGAACGTCGCGGTGCCAACGTTGTTCATCTTCCTGAGGGCCCAGACCATCGAGTGACTGCGCAACAGGTGGCAGATGCAATCACCTCGGATACAGCCATCGTGTCAGTCACGCATGTGTGTTACCGCAATGGTGCAATGAATGACATAAAGGCAATAGTTGATGCAGCTCACAGCAAAGGGGTGCCCGTCCTCGTTGATGCCTATCAATCAGTTGGTGCAGTTCCACTTGACTTCGCTGAGCTTGGCGCAGATTTTGTTGTGGGTGGTCTATTGAAATACATGCTCTGCAGTCCGGGTGTTGGTTTCGCCCTTGTTAATGCAGCGACTACTTCCGAATACATTCCAACGACAACAGGTTGGTTTGCAGCGAGAGACATTTTCTCCATGGACATAAACACATTTGACCCTGCGAAGGATGCACGGAGATTTGAAGCGGGGACACCCAATGTCCCGAGCATGT